>DATHNU010000733.1:0-6237 GCA_035485695.1 Reyranella sp.
ATCGATGTGGCGCATGCCGTTCAGCAGCGGCACGACCACGGTGTCCGGGCCGACCGCCGGCGCGATCGCCTCGATCGCCGAGTCGAGGTCATACGCCTTGCAGGTCAGCAGCACGAGGCCGTAGGGACCGCCGTCGCTGCCCTTCAGCACCGTCTTCACCTTCTGGGTGATGTCGCCCTTGGGACTCTTGATCACCAGGCAATCGCGCTCGAGGCGCTCGCGCCGCGCCGGGCGGACCAGGAAGGTGACGTCGGCGCCGCTCTGCTGCAGCCGGCCGCCGACATAGCCGCCGATGGCGCCGGCGCCCAGGATCAGAATTCTCATGTCGATGCTCTCACTTCAATCCGGCGCGCGCCCGGCGCGCCTCGTAGGCCTGCAGATGGGCATAGGCGAAGCGCAGGTTGGGCGCCGGCAGCCCCGCCTTGCGGGCGCGTGCCAGCATGTCACCCACGATCGAGCGGGCCTCGACCGCCCCGCCCTTTTCCATGTCGCCCAGGATCGAGGCCACGGCCTTCGAGCCCGCCTGCGTCAGGCCGGCCTCGAGACCGGCTTTCACCTTGGCATTGGGAGCGTGGCCATGGGCGGCGGCGACTCGGCAGCATTCCTCGAGCGTCTCGCTCATCAGTGCCGCGCCATCCTCGGCCGCGACGATATCGCCCACCGTGCCGCGCATGGCGGCGCACATCGTGGCGATGGTTCCCAGCATGATCCACTTGTCCCAGAGATCCTGGTTGATGTCGGGATTGAGACCGCCCTCGATCCCGGCCTTCTTGCAGGCTGCGTCGAGCGCCACCAGCGCCGGCCGGGCCGGCTGGCCGTCGCGCTCGCCGAACGACACGCCCGAGGCGCCGCTGTGCAGGATCTCGCCGTTCGGCCCCAGCATGCCGGAGATGCGCGCAAGGCCGCCGGCCACGCGCGCCGCGCCGAAACGGGCGTCGAGGGTGGCGAAATGGGCGTGGCCGTTCAGCATGGGCACGATGGTCGTGTCGGGGCCGACCGCCGGCGCGATCGACGCGATGGCCGAGTCGAGGTCGTAGCCCTTGCAGGCCAGGATCACGACGTCGTAGGGCCCGCCCTCCTCGCCGCGCGTCACCACCTTGACCGGCACGACAGCATCGCCCTTGGGACTCTTCACCACCAGGCCGCCGCGCCGCACCGTTTCGGCACGCTTCTCGCGCAGCAGGAAGGTGACGTCGACACCGGCCTGATGCAGACGCGCGCCCCAGTAGCCGCCGACCGCACCGGCGCCGAGAATCAGGATTTTCACTTCTTGACGTTCCTTTGGGCGACCCAGTCAGCGAGCCAGGTCGCGAGGTCGTCGGTCTGATGATGGATGTGATCGAGGTCGAGGCCTTCGGCCCGCTTCACGCTTTCGTCGGTGCGGATCCACACGGTGCGCATGCCCATATCGCAGGCGGGCTTCAGGTTGACGACGATGTCGTCGGCCATCGCCGCGCGCGTCGGATCAATGCCGTGCTTGGTCACCAGCTTGTCGTAGATCTGCTTGTGCGGCTTGGGCCAGTAGTCGCCGGCGGCGATGTCGAAGATCGCCTCGAAATGGTGGGCCACGCCCAACCGCTCCATCACCCGCTCGGCGTGCGGCACATCGCCCGCGGTGAAGATGATCTTGCGGCCGGGCAACGCTTTCAACGATGCCTCGAGGGCGGGATTTGCCTCGACCGGCGAGTAGTCGATGTCATGCACATAGTCGAGGTAGTGCGTAGGGTCGACGCCGTGCAGGGTCATCATGCCCCGCATCGAGGTGCCGTGGTCGCGCCAGTAGGCCTTCTGCACCCGCCGTGCTTCCTCGGCGTCGACTTTGAGCCAGTCGGAGATATAGCGGCCGATGCGCACGTCGATCTGGGCAAACAGGTTGCAACGCGCCGGATAGAGCGTGTTGTCGAGGTCGAACAGCCAGACGTCTGGATCGTGAAGCGGAGGCATGGGCCTGAATTAACGGCCCCCAAGGGACTTGTCGATGCGCTTGTCGAGACGGGAGCCTATAAAGGGACCAATGGATATCCTGACAATCGTGCTTTTAGCAGCCGTCGCGCTGCTCGGCCTGGTGCTGGTCCTCGTCCTGACCCGACGCGGTGGCGACGAGGCCGAGACGATGCGCCAGCAGCTCGCCTTGGCGCTCAGCCAGCAGGCCGAGACCGTGCAGCGGGTCGAGCGTTCGCTGCGCGAGCAGGAACAGGCGCTCGCCAAGGTCGTGGGTGAGCGGCTCGACCGCACCGAGAAGGCGACCGGCCAGATCGTCACCGACCTGCGCGAGCGGCTGGTCCGCATCGACGAGGCGCAGAAGAAGATCGGCGATCTCTCGACCCAGGTCGTGAGCCTGCAGGAGGTGCTGTCCAACAAGCAGGCGCGCGGCGCCTTCGGCGAGGTCCAGCTGAATGACCTGGTGCAGAACGCCCTGCCGCCGCAGGCCTATGAATTCCAGTCGACGCTGTCCTCCGGGGCGAGGGTCGACTGCCTGCTGCATCTGCCCAATCCGCCCGGCTCCATCGGCATCGACGCCAAGTTTCCGCTCGAGAGCTACAGCGCGCTGCGCGCCGTGCCGGCGGGCGACGCCGCCGCGTTGCTGGTCGCGCAGCGCAGCTTCCAGCAGGCCATCCGCAAGCACATCGGCGACATCCGAGACAAATACATCGTGCCCGGCGAGACCGCCGAATCGGCCTTGATGTTCCTGCCGTCGGAAGCGGTCTATGCCGAGCTGCACGCCAACTTCACCGGACTGGTCGAGGAGTCCTACCGCGCCCGCGTCTGGATCGTCTCGCCCACGACCATGATGGCCACGCTCAACACCGTGCGCGCCGTGCTGAAGGACGTACGCATGCGCGAGCAGGCGGGCGAGATCCAGAAGACGGTCGGCTTGCTGCTGGAGGACGTCCGGCGGCTGGACGACCGGGTCGACAAGCTCAAGAGCCACTTCGCGGCCACCGAGAAAGATCTGCGCGACGTCGACGTCTCAGCCGACCGCATCACCAAGCGCGGCCAGCGCATTCTCGACGTGGATCTCGGCGAGGAACCGATGGCGCTACCGAAACCCTAGCGCTGGGGGCGCGCCACTCCAGTGGCGCGTCATGATCATCAGCGGTTCAGCGGCCTGCTGTTCAGGAGACTCTGACGCGCCACTGGAGTGGTGCGCCCCCAGAAAAGAAGGCCTCAGCCCCAGGGCCCGCGACGCGGCGCTTGCGGAGCGGTGCCCCATGGGCTGGTCCTCGGCCGCGGTGATGTCGCGGCGGCCGGCCGATAGCCAGTCGCACCCGCCATCGCCTCGAGGCGCGCGATGCGCTCCGCCATCGGCGGATGGGTCGAGAACAGACCCCTGAGGCCGCCGGCCGACAGCGGATTGGCGATGTAGAGATGAGCCGTCGCCGGATGGGACTCCGCCACTTGGTTGGGGATCTGCTGCGTGCCGGCCTGCAGCTTGGCCAGCGCCGAGGCGAGCCACAGCGGCTGGCCGGAGATCTCCGCGCCCATCCGGTCGGCCTCGTATTCGCGGCTGCGGCTGATCGCCATCTGCACCAGCGAGGCCGCGAGCGGCGCCAGGAACATGGCGGCGATGGCCACCACCGGACTCACCATCGGCCGGCCGTTCTCGTCGCGGCCGCCGCCCATCAGACCGCCGAAGGTCGCCAGCATGCCGATGGCGCCCGACAGGGTGGCGGCGATGGTCATGGTGAGCGTGTCGCGATGGCGGACGTGGCTCAGCTCATGCGCCATCACGCCAGTGATCTCTTCGCGGCTGAGATGGCGCAGCAGGCCGGTGGTCGCCGCCACCGCGGCATGATCGGGATCGCGGCCGGTGGCAAAAGCGTTGGGCTGCTCCTCGTCGATCAGATAGACGCGCGGCATCGGCAGCCCGGCGCGCTGGGCCAGGCCCTGCACGATGCCGTAGAGCTCGGGCGCCTGGTCGGGCCCGACCTCCTGCGCGTTGCTCATGCGCAGCACCATCCTGTCGCTGTTCCAGTAGGCGAACAGGTTCATGCCCAGGGCCACCACCAGCGCCAGTATGAGGCCGGACCGGCCGCCCAAGAGGTAGCCGACGACCAGGAAGAAGCCGGTCAGGGCCGCCAGGAGAATGGCCGTGCGAAAGTAGTTCATGGCGGGAAAGATGGTCCGCGACTGTGGCGAATCAAGGCGGGGGACGGCATCATGCCGGCATGACCGACGACAAGAAACCCGCCGCCGCGGACACCGCCAAACCCGAGCCTGCCAAGCCTGTGCCGCCCGAGAAGCCCAAGAAGGTCGAGGAGATCGGCGGCCCGCCCGGCCCCGAGCCGACGCGCTATGGCGACTGGCAGTTCAACGGCAAGGTAACGGACTTCTAGCGCCTTCTGTCATCCTGAGCGCAGCGAAGGATCTCATGCCCGTGGCAAGCGGCGATGAGGTCCCTTGCTGCGCTCAGGACGACGGATAGGGCAATGGTGTGGGAATGAGTATCAGAAGCGACATCTTCCATCCCGACTTCAAGGCGCAGCCTTGGTGGTGGGAGGCGTGGACACCGAACAACGCGCTCTCCCAGGATCCGCCGGCTCGCACCGACATCGTGATCGTGGGCGCGGGCTACGGTGGCCTGTCGACGGCGCTGGAACTGCGGCGGAACGGCGTCGGTGCCGTCGTGCTGGAGCGCGGCGATTTCGGGGTGGGCGCCAGCACGCGCAACGGCGGCATGATCTCGGGCGGCACCAATCTCGGCAAGGGCCTGGGCGGCAAGAGCCCGATCGCCGAGGAGTTCGAGCGCAAGAAGGCCGAGCTGATGGGCGCCGGCGCCGATTCGCTCACCGTGCTCGAGGACATCATCGCCCGCGAGGGGATCGAGTGCGGGCTGCACCGGAACGGCCGCTTCGTCGGCGCCTGGACGCCCAAGCACTACGCCGACCTCGCGACCAAGGTCGAGACCTACAACAAATACGCCAATGCCGGCAGCTCGATGGTGCCGCGCGAGCGCCAGCGCGAGTTCATCGCGTCGGATTATTACTTCGGCGGCATGCATGCCACGCGCGCGGGCCATCTCCATCCCGCGCTCTACTACAAGGGTCTGCTCGAAGCCGCGCACCGCCAGGGCGCCATCCTGTGCGCCAATGTCGAGGCCGAGCGCATCGAGAAGACCGCGACCGGCTGGCGGGTGCTGACCTCGAAAGGACCGGTCGAGTGCCGCGAGGTGGTGGTCGCCACCAACGGCTATACCGGCGACCTGACGCCGCGCCTGAAGCGTCGCGTCGTACCGGTGGCGAGCCACATCATCGCCACCGAGGATCTGCCAGAGCCCGCCGATAAACTGATCCCCGAGATGCGCGCCGTCGGCGACACCAAGCGCGTGCTGACCTATTACCGGCCTTCGCCCGACGGCAAGCGGCTGATCTTCGGCGGCCGCGCGCGTTTCACCGCGGCGCCGCCGGAAGTGAGCGCGCCTGCGCTCTACCAGTATATGATCGACCGCTTCCCGCAGCTCGACGGCATCCGCATCACCCATGTGTGGACGGGCAATGTGGCCTTCGCGCTCGACTACATGCCGCACATGGGCACCGACCAGGGCCTGCACTATCTGCTGGGCTGCAACGGCAATGGCGTGGCCATGATGACCTATCTCGGCACGCAGACCGCCAAGAAGATCGCGGGCGGCAGCAACGCGCCGATCAACCCGCTGGACGGCCGCGATTTCCCCGAGCACGCGCTCTACAACGGCGAGCCGTGGTTCCTGCCCATGATCGGCGCCTGGTACCGCACGCGCGACTGGATCGACCGCCGGCTGGCGGCGTGATGTCCGCGCTGCCCGTCACGCTGGAAGATGTCCAGCTCGCCGCCGCGCGCATCGGCGGCGCGGTCGTGCACACGCCCTGCCTCCGGAGCGAGACGCTGTCGCGCATCGCCAAGGCCGACATCTGGATCAAGTTCGAGAACCTGCAGTTTACCGCCTCGTTCAAGGAGCGCGGCGCGCTCAACACCCTGCTGCAGCTCACGCCCGACGAACGAAAGCGTGGCGTCATCGCCATGTCGGCCGGCAACCATGCCCAGGGCGTGGCCTATCATGCCGGCCGGCTGGGCATTCCCGCCACCATCGTCATGCCGTCCTTCACGCCCAACACCAAGGTGGAGCACACCCGCGGCCACGGCGCGCGCGTCGTCCTGCACGGCGACACCCTGGCCGAAGCCGCCGCCGAGGCGCATCGGCTGGCAGCGGCAGAGAAACTGGTATTCGTGCATCCCTACGACGATCCGCGCATCATC
>DATHNU010000734.1:0-3512 GCA_035485695.1 Reyranella sp.
TGTGGGGTGGCTTCGCCCTTGCAGGGCTTTGGCTGGCGCGCACCCGCCGCGATCCGGTGGCCCTGTGGGCGTGGCGCGCGAGCGGCGCACTCGCGCTGGCGACGGTGCTCGTGGTCCAGGTCTTGATCGCCAATCCGATCGTCGAGAAGGTCGATATCGGGCGCCTGCCGATCGCCAACGGCCTGTTCCTGGCCTACGCCGTACCGGCGGCCATGGCGGCGCTGGCACGACGCTGGATCGACGTCGAGCCCAACCGCAACGTCGCGCTGGTGGTCGAGGCCGCCGCCTCGATCCTGGCTTTCGTCTATGTCTCGCTGGAGGTGCGCCACCTCTTCGATCCGGGCTTCGAGCGCCCAGGCTTCGGCGCTTCGGGCCTCGAGCTCTACACTTACTCGATCGTCTGGCTGCTCTTCGGCGTCGCCCTGCTGGCGGTGGGCTTCCTGCGCGGCGCGGCCGCGCTCCGCCACGCTGGCATGGCGCTGGTCTGTGTCGTGGTGGCCAAAGTCGTTCTGATCGACATGGCTGGCCTGCAAGGCCTGCTGCGCGTCTTCTCATTCCTGGGACTGGGTGCGGCGCTGGTCGGTCTGGGCTACGCCTATCGCCGTTTCGGTTTCGACGAGGGACAACGCACGCCACCATGACGCAGGATCTGTTTCCGGAAATCAAAATGTCGCTCGATGCGCTGCGCAGCTTGCAGCTCGAGCGTCTGAAGAGCGTGCTGCGCCACGCCTACGAGCATCAGGCGCCGTATCGCGCCAAGTGCCAGGCGGCGGGTGTGCATCCCGACGATCTCCGCCACCTCGAGGATCTGCCGCGCTTTCCCTTCACTGCGAAGGCCGACCTGCGCGACGCCTATCCCTACGGCATGCTGGCGGTGCCGCGCGAAAAATGCGTGCGGATCCACGCTTCGAGCGGCACGACCGGCCGTCCGACGGTGGTCGGCTATTCGGCGCGCGACATCGATAGCTGGGCCGACCTCATGGCCCGGTCGCTGTACGTTGCCGGCGCCCGGCCCGGCGACGTCATCCACAACGCCTACGGCTACGGCCTGTTCACCGGCGGTCTCGGGGCGCATTACGGCGCGGAGCGGCTGGGCTGCACCGTGGTGCCGATGTCGGGCGGCTTCGGCGAGCGCCAGGTCCAGCTGATCCGCGAGTTCGGCGCGCGGGTCGTGCTGATGACGCCGTCCTACATGCTGGCGATCGCCGACGAGTTCGAGCGCCAGGGCGTCGATCCACGCGACACCGCCATGCGCCTCGGCCTGTTCGGCGCCGAGCCCTGGACCGACGGCATGCGGGCGGAGATCGAGCGCCGGCTCGGCATCGATGCCATCGACCTCTATGGGCTGAGCGAAGTGATGGGGCCGGGCGTGGCCTGCGAATTCGCCGAGACCAAGGACGGTCCGACGATCTGGGAGGATCACTTCTATCCCGAGATCGTCGACCCGGAGTCAGGCCAGCCGGTCGCCGAGGGCGAACCGGGCGAACTGGTGCTGACGTCGCTCACCAAGGAGGCGATGCCGGTCATCCGTTACCGCACGCGCGACCTCACGCGCCTGATGCCGGGATCGGTGACGGCGCTCCGGCGCATGGCCAAGATCACCGGGCGCAGCGACGACATGCTGATCGTGCGCGGCGTCAATCTGTTCCCGAGCCAGGTCGAGGAGCAGATCCTGCGCGACCAGGCGCTGAGCGGGCACTACCAGATCGAGCTGACGCGCACCGGCGCGCTCGACGACCTTTTGGTGCGCGTGGAAGCCAGGACGGGGTTGGATGGGGAGGGTGCCGGCCGCTCGGCGGCGGCGCTGGCGCAGCGGCTGAAGGGGATGTGCGGGCTGTCGGCCGAGGTCGAGATTGCCGCGCCGGGATCCGTCGAGCGCTCGATGGGCAAGGCTCGACGGGTGGTCGACAAGCGTCCGAAGAACTAGCGCCCTCAGCTCCAGGGCGCGCCGGCGGCCAATCTTATTTTTGCCTTGATCAGGCCGGGGTCGTCCTGCCGCTGACTGATCTCGGTCGAGAACTCCGGCGAAGACGCGCTGTTGTGGGTCGATGCCTTGGCACGGCTAACGGTTGTGCTGACGATCACTGCGAACGTCAAAATTATGGCAGCGATGACCAGGAAATCGATCCAGTTGAGCGACATCCTGCTGGAACGGCGCCGGGCGATGGTGCGGGTCTTGTTGGTCATGCTTTCCATGGTCGCCTCTCAAAAATGTGCTTCAGACAAATTACGAGGGAACCTTCGCACCCATCCCCGTCTAATCGGCCCGCATGCCGTCGCTGGATGAGGCGAAACTAAGGAATATTCGTGAAAGCTGAACACAAGTGCGCATCCGCGCGCGGCGCATCGGGGAAAGTTTCAACGGTTGTGGAACTTCACGACTGTAACGACTGAAACAATTCAGCGACTCAAAAATCTCCGGGATCGGCTCCAAGGTGGCTGCGTCAGGAATTTCCTCGACCAGCAGAGTTTCGTCCGGAGATTTCTAGAATGCGTTCTCTGTTCTGCTGCCTGGTGAAGAACGACGAGGGCGTCTCGGCCATCGAGTTCGCGATCATTGCCCCGGTCTTGCTCACGATCGTGCTGGGCGTTTTCCAGTTCGGCATCGCCATGAACCAGTATTTGAATCTCACCAACGCGGCGGCGCAAGGCGCGCTGACGCTGGCGCTCAGTCGCGGCACGACGACACCTTATACGTCGACGACGGCGGCGATAACCGCCGCAGCGCCCAACCTGGTCGCGGCGCAAACGACGATAACCGTCCAGATCAACGGTGCCGCCTGCACCAACGATGCCACCTGCTCGGCGGCCCTGGTCGCGGGCCAAGCGGCGTTCGTGCGGGCCACCTATCCCTGCAATCTCGTGGTCATGGGCGTCAATTACGCGCCGAACGGCTGCACTTTGAGCGCGCAGTCGGCGCAGATGATTCAATAGGAGGATATATCATGGAACGCTCGATCTCCTCCGCTCCTCGGGCCATTCGTGGCCTGTTGCGCGACCGGACAGGGGCAACGGCTATTCTGTTCGGCTTCATGGCCGTCGGATTGATGGGTACCGCCGGGCTCACGATCGATGTCGGGCAGGTCTTCGTCGCCAAAAGGAATTTCGCCGCCGCCACCGAGGCGGCGGCGCTGGCCGGGGCTTACGCGCTCTCGCAAAACAACGCGACCCAGGGCACCGTGCAGGCCGCCATCACCGCGTGGAACACGGCGCATCCGCCCTCGAAGGTAACCATCACCAATACCAGTGTCGCGGTTTCGTGCGACACGGCGACGTCAAATCTGCCGTCCTGCAACGGCACGAGCCCGAACGTCGCCCAGGTGACGCAGACGGCGACGGTGTCGACCCATTTCATGAGTGCCTTCGGAATTCCCTCGATCACGCTCACGTCGACGGCGTCGGCGAGCAAGGCGGGCGGGACGTCGATTCCCTTGAACGTGTTGTTCGTGCTGGATGCCACGCAGTCGATGAACAGCGCGGACACCGGCTGCACGGTTCCGGGCATCGCGCAT
>DATHNU010000735.1:0-9277 GCA_035485695.1 Reyranella sp.
TGGTCGTGATGCTCATCGTGTGAATGACGATGCTCGTGCGCACCCTCGGGATGCGCGTGGTCGTGCTCGTGGCGTTCGCTGAGATGCAGCCAGACACCGAAGGCCATCAGGGCGCCGGCCGAGAACAGCCGCAGCGTCACCACCTCGCCGAAGAGGGGTATGGAAACGACGGCGCCGATGAAAGGCGCAATCGAGAAGTATGCCCCCGTTCGGGCCGTCCCAAGATGGCGCAGAGCGAGCACGAACAGGACGAGACTGACGCCATAGCCGAGAAAACCGGTTACGGCGCCGAGACCGATCGTGGCAGGCGGCGGCAGACCACTTCCTGCCGCATAGCCGATGGCGAGGCTAACCGGACCCGCGACCAGCCCCTTGATCATCGCGATCTGCACCGGGTCGGAAAGCGCGACCTTTCGCGTCAGATTGTTGTCGAGCGCCCAGGCGAGGCACGCGCCGACGATGGCGGCGGGGCCGATCAAGTCGCCCACCGTCGCGTCCGACCGCCAGTTCAGGACGACGGCGCCGGCCACGATGCTCAGCATGCCGAGCGCGATGCGGCGATCGAAATTCTCCTTGAATACGAACCACGCGAGGAGTGCTGTGAGCACGCCTTCCAAGGTCAGCAGAAGCGACGCGGCGGACGCATTGACGCGAACAAGCCCGACGAGCAGCAGCACGGGACCAACCACGCCGCCCGACAGGACGGCCGCCGCGAGCCAGGGAAGCTCACGACGCGTCAGACGCGCCTCGGCTAGGGCGCCGCTTCCCCGGATGGCCACGTGTACCGCCAGCAAGCCGACGCCTGCTCCGCCGTAGAGAATGCCGGCCAGCATCCACGGGTCTGAAGTATCGAGGAGGATTTTCGCCACCGGCGCCGAGAGGCCGAACAGGACGGCCGAGCCGATGGCGATGAGAACGGCTGAAATATTCATCACGCTCACAACGAGGCATTCGGTGGTCCGGGGATATTAGCCCAAGCGTTCGAAGAGCGCCGCACAGGACCCGCGCGGCTCACAGCGCCCAGGTGCGGAAGCCGGCAAAGACGTCGTTGCGACCGGGCGTGAAGAAATTGCGGCACCCGCTCCCTCACCGCCGCCGTAAATACTGGTTCGGCGTGCTGGCTTGGCGCCACCTAAGCCATGGACCGTGCGCGCGGCCGGCCGAGGAGCGGCTGGTGTGGTCGGCGTCGCGGACCAGAACGTGCCGAAGGTGGCCGCGCGGCCGCAGCATTGACAAACGGTGGCCGCCCCCCTACGAACGCCGCCTCCTTGGGGAGTAGCCGCCCTCGCGTTCCAGAGGGGCTTGCGTCAACACACTTGGCTTCGGCCATGGCGCAGGCGGTCAGTCGACCTGGCGAGACCATTGGTATCGATGTTCGTCCGTGGGTCGGGCGAGGACGTCGAACCATTGGCTCGTCCGTCCGACCCCCCTTGGATCTTCATGCATCCGCTTCTTCCGACGGTGGCACTTCTCCTGGTCTCCGCCGGCGTGATCTATCTCGCCTGCGAGTATTTCGTGAACGGCGTCGAATGGGTCGGCCGCAAGCTTGCGGTCGGCGGACAAGCGACGGGGACGATCCTGGCGGCGTTCGGCACCGCCCTGCCGGAAAGCGTCGTGACCTTCGTCGCGGTGGTTTTCGGCGAGACCGCCGAGCAGCGCGAGATCGGCGTCGGGGCGGCGCTCGGCGGACCGCTCGTGCTGGCAACGATCGCCTACGCCGTCGTCGGCCTCACGCTCATCCTGTGCCGCGCGCGGCTGCCGCAAACCGAGGCGGTGCGGCGCGACTTTCGGAATCTCAGCCGAGACCAGGCATGGTTCCTCGCGATCTTTGTCGCCAAGATCGCGCTCGGCCTCTTCGTGTTCGCCTACAAGCCCTGGCTGGGCGTGCTCTTCCTGGCGGCCTACGCCGCCTATTTCTGGAAGGAGATGCGCCAGCCGCCGGTCGATGACGAAGACAGTCTCGAACCGCTCAAGCTTGCACCCCGGAGCGAGACGCCGCCCACCTGGACCGCGGTGACGCAGACCGTCCTGGCGCTGGTCGTCATCTTCGGGGCGTCGCAGGTCTTCGTGACCCAGCTCGACACGCTGGCGCCGGCGCTGGGCCTGAGGCCGCAGTTGCTGGCCCTGCTCCTCAGTCCGATCGCCACCGAACTTCCCGAGATTCTCAACGCCGTGATCTGGGTGCGCCAGGGCAAGTATCGGCTGGCCCTGGCGAACATCAGCGGCGCCATGATG
Organism: Reyranella sp.; assembly: GCA_035485695.1. Classification (GTDB taxonomy): domain Bacteria; phylum Pseudomonadota; class Alphaproteobacteria; order Reyranellales; family Reyranellaceae; genus Reyranella. Next base: position 2,236 of record DATHNU010000735.1, read on the forward strand.
ATCCAGGCGACGGTGCCGACCGCGCTGGGCCTGTTCTTCACGCCCTGGCTGCTCGATCGCGCGCTGCTGGTCGGCGCCGCCATGACGACGCTCGCCGTGGCCACCATGCTCGTGGCCTTTCGCGCCGGCATCATCAGCCGAACATTTCTCGCCGCGATGGCAATTTTCTATCTGGCTTTTGCAGCCATCCTGATCTTTCCGCAGATCCTGTGAGTCTCGCGGCATCGCCGCCCGGATGGTCGCTCGCCAATTGTTGAACAGTCCGAAGCATGCCGACCAGCCTGCGACGGCGTTGCTTCAGGGAGACCACGGGAGCAGCGGCGCAGCGGCATCGTCCGCGTCACTTCATTAACCGTGCAGCCTCAGCTTACGTTTGCCTGAACAATCAATCTTGGGTGTCTGAACGATCAATCTCGGGCACGTCCTCGAATGACGCATCGTATTGAAGGCATCTGCCTTCGATACCAAATCTTCTTCTGCCGGACCGCCGTCGCCATCCATCGGCTCTCGCGGCCTTCACGGATGCCAACGGCATGAACGACGATGTGAAAACTCAAACGGCCAACCGCCCACGCGTCCATCTCGTGCGGTGGATCGTGGCGTCGGCCGTGCTCCTGCTGGTCGCCTTCTTCGTCTGGCAGAAAGTGGCGCCGAAGCCGCGGACGAGGGCGGCTGCGCCGCAGATCGTCACGGTTGCCCAGGCGACGCTGGGCGACATGCCGGTGATCCTGAACGAGCTGGGTACCGTTACGCCCACCGCCACGGTCACCGTCATGCCCAACCAGTCGGTCAGCGGCTATTTGACCGAGGTGCCCTTCCAGGAAGGGCAGGACGTCGAGCAGGGCCAGGTTCTGGCACAGATCGATCCGCGGCCGTACCAGGCGGCCCTCGATCAGGCCATCGGCACGCTGCAGCGCGACCAGGGCATCCTGCACGAGGCGCAGATGGACCTCGATCGCTTCCAGAAGCTCGTCAAGCTGGATTCGATCGCGCGCCAGCAGGCCGAAGACCAGGCCTATGTCGTCGTCCAGAACGAGGGCACGGTGAAGCTCGACCAGGCGGCGGTCGACACGGCCAAGCTCAACCTCGCCTATGCCCGCATCACCTCGCCGGTCGCCGGCCGCGTCGGCCTGCGCCTCGTCGATCCGGGCAACTACATCAGCGGCTCGTCGAGCACCGGCGTCGCCGTCGTCACGACGATCAAGCCGACAACGGTCGTCTTCACGGTGGCCCAGAACGATCTGCGACAAGTCGTCGAACGGTTCCGGACCCCCGGCGTGAAATTGCCGGTGACGGCCTACAGCAGCGACGGCAGCAAGAAGCTGGCAACCGGCACGCTCTATGCCATCAACAACCAGATGGCCGCGAGCACCGGCACCGTCACGCTGCGCGCGAGCTTTGCCAACGACGACGAAGCCCTGTTCCCCAACGAATTCGTCAACGTCCGGCTGCTCGTCGATACGCTGCACCAGGCCGTGCTCGTGCCAAACGCGGCCGTGCTGAGCGGCGCGCCGGGCAGTTATGTCTACCTCGTGAACAAGGACGATACGGCGTCGGTGCACAAGGTCACGCTGGGGCCGAGCGACGGCAAGAACACCGTCATCGCGAGCGGCCTCGCGGCGGGCGACACCGTCGTCATCGACGGCACCGACCGGTTGAGCGACGGTGCGAAGATCAAGGTGGCCCCGCCCCCGGCACCGGCAGCGGCACAGCAGGTCTCCCAGACACCGGCATCGCCGCCATCGGCAAAGAAGAAGACGGACGGCAGCACCCCACCGTCGAAAAATCCCTAGACTGCGGAGCGGACGATGAACATTTCCCGACTGTTCATCGTGCGGCCGGTGGCGACGTCCCTGCTGATGATCGCCCTCGTCCTCATCGGCCTCGTCTCGGTGAGCTTCCTGCCCGTCTCGTCCCTGCCCGACGTCGACTACCCGACGATCCAGGTCCAGACCTTCTATCCGGGCGCCAGCCCGCAGGTGATGTCGACCACGGTGACCGCACCGCTCGAAGTGCAGCTCGGCCAGATTCCCGGGCTGCAGCAGATGATCTCGTCGAGTTCCTCGACAGCCTCGATCATCACCCTGCAGTTCGACCTGTCGGTGAACCTCGATGTCGCCGAGCAGAACGTGCAGGAGGCGATCAACGCCGCCAACAGCCTGCTGCCGGCCGGCCTGCCGGCGCCGCCGACCTACGCCAAGGTCAACCCGGCCGACCAGCCGATCCTCACCCTGGCCGTGACGTCCAAGGCGATGTCGCTCACCCAGTTGCAGGACATCGCCAACAACCGGCTCGCCTCGAAGATCGCCGAGGTGCCGGGCGTCGGCCTGGTCAGCCCGTCCGGCGGCAACGTGCCGGCGATCCGGGTGGAGGCCGACCCGCAGAAGCTCGCGGCCTACGGGCTCAACATCGACGACCTGCGCACGCTGCTCAGCAACATCACGCTGAGCCAGCCCAAGGGCAACTTCGACGGTCCCGAGCTCGACTACACGATCAACGACAACGACCAGATCTCGGATCCGAAGGATTATCTCGACACGGTCGTGTCCTACCAGAACGGCTCGCCGGTCCTGCTGCGCGACGTGGCGACGGTGAGCCAGGCCGCCCAGAACATCCAGCAGGGCGCCTGGTTCAACGACACGGCGGCCATCGTGCTCAACGTGCAGCGCCAGCCGGGCGCCAACGTCATCAAGACCGTCAACCAGATCAAGCAGCAGCTGCCGCAGCTGCTGGCGAGCCTGCCGTCATCGATGCATGTCGAGATCGTGGCCGACAGCACCGGGGTGATCCGCTCCTCGGTCGACGACGCCTTCTTCGAGCTGGTGCTCGCCATCGTGCTGGTCGTCCTGGTGATCTTCGTCTTCCTGCGCAACCTGCCGGCGACGATCATCCCGAGCATTTCCGTGCCGGTGTCGCTGATCGGCACGCTGGCGGTGATGTACAAGCTCGGCTACTCGATCGACAACCTGTCGCTGATGGCGCTGATCATCGCCACCGGCTTCGTGGTCGACGATTCGATCGTGATGATCGAGAACATCGTGCGCTACCTCGAAGAGGGCATGCCGCCGCTCGAGGCCGCGCTGACCGGCGCCGGGCAGATCGGCTTCACCATCCTGTCGCTCACCGTGTCGCTGATCGCGGTGCTGATTCCCCTGCTGTTCATGGGCGGCGTGATCGGGCGCCTGTTCAGCGAATTCGCCGTGACGCTCGCGATCACCATCGTGCTGTCCGGCGTCGTCTCGCTCACCCTGGTGCCGATGCTCTGCGCGCGCATGCTGCGGCGCCAGTCGGAGCGCCATCCCAGCGCTTTCGAGCGCATCAGCGAAAGGCTGTTCAACGCAACGCTGGCCGGCTACGAGCGCGGCCTGCGCTGGGTGCTGCGCCACCAGGGGCTGACCCTGATGGTCGCGGTCCTCACCCTGGTCGCGACGGGCGTCCTCTATGTCGTCATTCCGAAGGGTCTGTTTCCCGTCCAGGATGTCGGCGTCATCCAGGGCATCAGCGTCGCCGACAACTCGATCTCGTACCAGGCGATGGCGGCTCGGCAGATGGCGCTGGCCGACGCCATCCGCAAGGACCCCGACGTGGTCAGCCTGACCTCGTATGTCGGCATCGACGGCACCAACAAGACGCTAAACAACGGCCGCTTCCTGATCAACCTCAAGCCGGTCGACGAACGCTCGCGCAGCGCCGAGCAGATCGCGCGGCGCATCCAGGACGAAGTGGCGGACATTCCGGGCATCAAGCTCTACCTGCAGCCCGAGCAGGACCTGACGCTCGACACGACGGTCTCGCCCAACCAGTACCAATTCGTGCTGCGCGGGCCCAACAAGCAGGACTTCGACAAATACGTCCCGCAGATCATCGACAAGATGAAGCAGATACCGTCGATCAGGGACGTCGCCAGCGACCTCAACAATGAGGGGCTGACGATCAACGTCGAGGTCAATCGCCAGCTTGCCGCGCGCTACGGCATCACGCCGGCGACCATCGACAACGCGCTCTACGACGCGCTGGGCCAGCGCATCGTCACGACGATCTTCAACCAGTCGACGCAGTATCGCGTGATCCTGGTGGCCAAGCGCGACCGCCTGCCGGACCTGCAGTCGTTGAAATCGCTCTACCTGCCGACCCAGACGGGCAGCACGGGCGAGGTGCCACTTTCCGCCGTCGCCGAGATCAAGCCGGGCACGACGCCGCTCGTGGTCAGTCACCTGGCGCAGTTTCCCGCGGTCACCATATCGTTCAACCTGAGCGATGGCGCCTCGCTCAGCACGGCTGTCGACGAAATCCACCAGGCGATCCAGGCAGTGCACCTGCCGCCGTCGATCACGGCCACCTTCCAGGGCGCCGCGCAGGCCTTCGAGGATTCGCTGTCGAGCGAGGTCTTCCTGCTGATCGCAGCCCTCGTCGCCGTCTACATCGTGCTGGGCGTGCTGTACGAGAGCTTCATTCATCCCGTGACGATCCTGTCGACCTTGCCGTCGGCCGGCATCGGGGCGCTGCTCGCGCTGATGCTGGCCGGCAAGGATCTCGACGTGATCGGCATCATCGCCATCGTCCTGCTGATCGGCATCGTCAAGAAGAACGCCATCATGATCGTCGACTTCGCCCTCGACGCGGAGCGCGAGCACGGCAAGTCGCCCGAGGAGGCGATCTTCGAGGCCTCGCTGCTGCGCTTCCGGCCCATCCTGATGACCACGCTGGCGGCGATGCTGGGCGCGCTGCCGATGCTGCTGGGCGGCGGAACCGGCTCCGAGCTGCGCCAGCCGCTGGGCCTGGCGATCATCGGCGGTCTCGCCGTGAGCCAGGTATTGACGCTGTTCACCTCGCCGGTGATCTACCTCGCCTTCGACCGCCTGACGCGGCGCTTCAGCCGCCGCCAGCCGAGCGATCCCCCGGCCAAGAGGCCGACGTGAACCTCTCCGCCCTCTTCATCGACCGGCCGGTGGCGACGACGCTACTGGCCGTGGCGATCTTCCTGTCGGGCGTGCTCGCCTGGTTCCACCTGCCCGTGGCGCCCCTGCCGAACATTACCTTCCCGGTGGTGGTCGTGCAGGCGACCATGGCGGGCGCGGCGCCGGAGATCATGGCCGCCACCGTCGCCGAGCCGCTGGAAAAGCGCCTGGCCACGATCTCCGGCGTGACCCAGCTGACCTCGACCAGCTATGTCGGCGTGGCGACGATCGTCACCCAGTTCGACGTGAGCCGCGACATTAACGGCGCCGCACGCGACGTCCAGGCGGCCATCCAGGCCTCGCGCGCCGACCTGCCGACGACGTTGCGCGGCAATCCGACGTGGCGGCAGTTCAACCCGTCCGATTCGCCGATCATGATCCTGGCGCTCACCTCGGACACGCTGACCCGCTCGCAGCTCTACGACAGCGCCAACACCGTGATCCAGCAGCAGCTGTCGCAGATCAGCGGCGTCGGCCAGATCACGCTGGGCGGCGCCGCCTTGCCGTCCGTCCGCATCGAGCTCGAGCCGGACAAGCTCAGCAGCTACGGCATCGGCATGGAGGACGTGCGGGCCGCGGTGGCGGCCGCCAACGCCGACAGCGCCAAGGGCGATCTCGACCAGGGCGACCGGCGGTACGAGGTCACCTCCAACGACCAGGCAACGGTGGCGGCGGACTACAAGGATCTCGTGATCGCCTACCGCAACAACGCGCCCGTGATGCTGCACGACGTCGCCGACGTGCAGGATGCCAACGAAAACATCCGCAATATCGGCCTCTACAACGGCGTGCCGGCGGTGGGCGTCATCGTCTATCCCATCCCGGGCGCCAACATCGTGGCGACCGATGCGCAGATCCGCCGGGTCCTGCCGTCGATCGAGGCGACCTTGCCGCACGGCGTGAAGGTCAACGTCGCCATGGACCGCTCGCAGTCGGTCAACGCTGCGGTCGGCGACACCGAGCGGACGCTGGCGATCGCCGTGGTGCTGGTGATCGGCGTGGTCTTCGTCTTCCTGCAGTCGGCGCAGTCGATCTGGATACCAGCGGTGGCGCTGCCGCTGTCGATCATCGGCACGTTCGGGCCGATGTACCTGATGGGCTACAGCATCGACAACCTGTCGCTGATGGCGCTCACCATCGGCACCGGCTTCGTCGTCGACGATGCCGTGGTCGTGCTCGAGAACATCGTGCGCCATGTCGACGAGGGCATGGCGCCGCGCGAAGCCGCCTTGCGCGGCAGCGCCGAGGTGGGCTTCACGGTGGTCTCGATGAGCCTGTCGCTGATCGCGGTGTTCATCCCGATCCTGCTGATGCCGGGCACCGTCGGCCTGGTGTTCCACGAGTTCGCGGTGACGCTGTCGATCGCCATCCTGATCTCGATGGTGATCTCGCTCACCATAACGCCCTGCATGTGCGCCTGGATGCTCAAGGACCGCCGCGCCCATCCTGCCCGGGCGCGCGTGGCCGTCTGGATGGAGCGCCAGTTCGATCGCTTCAAGAATGGCTATGCGCGCGGGCTGCATGCCGTGCTCGACCATACGCTACTGGTCGGCCTCCTGCTGATCGGCCTGATCGTGGGCAACGTCTTCCTGTTCAGGATGCTGCCGTCGACCTTCTTTCCCGAGCAGGATACCGGCATCGTGATCGGACAGATCATCGCCGATCAGGCGATCTCCTTCCCGGCGATGTCGCAGAAGCTCGCCCAGCTGCAGGGCATCGTGCAGAAGGACCCCGCGGTCGCCTCGGTCTTCGGCTTCGCGGGCTCGGGCTCGGCCGGCCGCGCGGGCAACACCGCCACCGTCTTCATCGCGCTGAAGCCGCTCAGCGAGCGCGGCGCCTCGGCCGAGCAGATCGTCCAGCGGCTGCGGCCCAAGCTCAACAGCATCTCCGGCGCGCGGCTGTTCCTGCAGGCGCAGCAGGATCTGCATATCGGCGGCCGGCAAACGGCGGCGGAATACCAGTATACGCTGAGCGGCGACGATGCCGGCGCCATCTACAGCCTGGTTCCCAAGCTGATCGCCGAGCTTGGCAAGCATCCGGATCAGCTGACCGACATCAATACGGACATGCAGCAGAACGGCCTG
>DATHNU010000736.1:0-2374 GCA_035485695.1 Reyranella sp.
CCCGCGATCAACGTCGGCCTGTCGGTCAGCCGCGTTGGCTCGGCCGCCCAGATCAAGGCGATGAAGCAGGTCGCCGGCACCATCAAGCTCGAGCTGGCGCAGTATCGCGAAATGGCGGCCTTCGCCCAGTTCGCCTCCGACCTCGACGCCTCGACCCAGCGCCTGCTGGCGCGGGGTCAGCGGCTGACCGAGCTCCTGAAGCAGGGCCAGTACATGCCGATGGTCGTCGAAGAGCAGGTCGTGTCGCTCTATTGCGGCACCCGCGGCTTCCTCGACACGCTGCCGGTGGCGCGGATCGGCGACTTCGAGCACCAGGTGCTCGACGCATTGCGTGCCGAGGGCTCGATCCTGGCGTCGATCCGCGACAAGCGCGAGATCGTCAAGGAGGTCGACGACAAGCTGAAGGCGTTCCTGGCCGACTTCGTCAAGAAGTTCGCTTAAGGCGGCAAGCCTCGATGCCCAGCTTAAAAACCTTCCGCCTCAGGATCCGCAGCGTCCAGTCGACGCAGAAGATCACCAAGGCCATGAAGATGGTGGCCGCGGCCAAGCTCAGGCGCGCCCAGGAGCAGGCGATGGCTGCCCGTCCCTATGCCGAGGCCATGGACAAGATCCTGGCTTCGCTGGGACAAAGCTTCAAAGGCACCGGCCCGCGCCTGCTGGCCGGCACCGGCTCCGATCAGGTCCAGCTGCTGATCGTCGCCACGTCCGACCGTGGCCTGTGCGGCGCCTTCAACAGCTCTATCGTGCGCGAGGCGCGGCGGACCATCCGCGCGCTGATCGCCGAAGGCAAGACGGTCAAGGTGCTGTGTGTCGGCCGCAAGGGCCGCGACCAGCTGCGGCGCGACTATGGCAGCCTGATCGTCGAGACCATCAGCGACCTCGGCCGGCCGCGCGTGTCGTTTGCCGACGCGCAGAAGGTGACGGTGCGGGTCATGGAGATGTTCGCGGCCGGCGAGTTCGACGTCGCCTCGGTGATCTTCAATCGCTTCAGGTCGGCGATGACCCAGATCGTCACGCGCCAGCAGCTCATCCCGCCGCCGGCCCCCGAGGGCGCCGAGGTCGCAGCTCCTGCCACGGTGGGCGGCGCGGTCTACGAGTTCGAGCCCGACGAGGCGGATATTCTGGCCGACCTGCTGCCGCGCAACCTTACCGTCCAGATCTTCCGCGTGCTGCTGGAGAATGCAGCGAGTTTCTTCGGCTCGCAGATGACGGCCATGGACAACGCGTCGCGCAACGCCGGCGACGTGATCAAGAATCTGACCCTGCGGATGAACCGCTCGCGTCAGGCCGCCATCCAAGGAACTCATCGAGATCATCTCGGGCGCCGAGGCCATCTAGGCCGGCCGCCACAAGCAATCGAACGAAAGGGACCCGTCATGGCCACCAACAACATCGGCACGATCACCCAGATCACGGGCGCGGTCGTCGACGTGCGCTTCGATGCCGATCTGCCGCACATTCTGAACGCGCTCCATGTGAACGCCGACAATCGCCTGATCGTGCTCGAGGTCGCCCAGCATCTGGGCGAGTCGGAAGTCCGCACCATCGCCATGGACACCACCGATGGCCTGGTGCGCGGCGAGAAGGCGGTCGACACCGGCAGCCCGATCGCCATGCCGGTCGGTCCCGAGACGCTCGGCCGCATCCTGAACGTCATCGGCGAGCCGGTCGACGAGCGCGGCCCGGTCGGCAACACGCGGACCCTGCCGATCCATCGCCTCGCACCGGAGTTCGTCGATCAGTCGACGGAACAGCAGATCCTGGTCACCGGCATCAAGGTCATCGACCTGCTCGCGCCCTACGCCAAGGGCGGCAAGATCGGCCTGTTCGGCGGCGCCGGCGTCGGCAAGACCGTGACGATCATGGAGCTGATCAACAACGTCGCCATGAACCACGGCGGCTATTCCGTGTTCGCCGGCGTCGGCGAGCGGACCCGCGAGGGCAACGACCTCTATCACGAGATGATCGAATCGGGTGTCATCAAGCTCGACGGTCCGGGCTCGAAGGTGGCGCTGGTCTACGGACAGATGAACGAGCCGCCGGGCGCGCGCGCCCGCGTTGGCCTCAGCGGCCTGACCGTCGCCGAGTATTTCCGCGACGCCGAAGGCCAGGACGTGCTGTTCTTCGTCGACAACATCTTCCGCTTCGCCCAGGCGGGTTCGGAAGTGTCGGCGCTGCTCGGCCGCATCCCGTCGGCGGTGGGCTATCAGCCGACGCTGTCGACCGACATGGGGGCGCTGCAAGAGCGCATCACCTCGACCAAGAAGGGCTCGATCACCTCGGTGCAGGCGATCTACGTGCCGGCCGACGACTTGACCGATCCGGCACCCGCCACCTCGTTCGCCCACCTGGATGCGACCACGGTGCTCAGCCG
>DATHNU010000737.1:0-3051 GCA_035485695.1 Reyranella sp.
CGCCTTCGACGAAGTTGGCGCGCTGGGCATCCATCTCGGACTGGATCTTCTTGCCCATGGCGCGGCGCAGCAGGTCGGCGCCGCCCAGCGAATAGCCCGACAGGACCTGGGCGATCTGCATCACCTGTTCCTGATAGACCATGATGCCGTAGGTCTCTTCGAGGATGCCTTTCAGCGAAGGATGCAGGTAGTCGGGTTTCTCCTGGCCGTTCTTGACGCTGATATAGGTCGGGATGTCGTCCATCGGACCCGGTCGATAGAGCGCCACCAGCGCGATCAGGTCCTCGAAGCGGTTGGGCTTGAGCTTGGCCAGGATGTCGCGCATGCCGCTGCCTTCCATCTGGAAGACCCCGTAGGCATCGCCCTTGGCCAGCATCCTGAAGGTCGCTTCGTCGTCGAGCGGGATCTTCGTGATGTCGATCTTGTCCCGCCCGATCTGCTCGACGGCCTTCTCGATCACGGTGAGGGTTTTCAGGCCGAGGAAGTCGAACTTCACCAGGCCCGCGGTCTCGACCCATTTCATGTTGAACTGGGTGGCCGGCAGCGATTCCTTGCTGTCGGTATCGCGGTAGAGCGGGACGAGCTGGTCGAGCGGCCGGTCGCCGATCACCACGCCGGCAGCATGGGTCGAGGCGTTGCGATAGAGGCCCTCGAGCTGCAGCGCCAGGTCGATCAGCCGTTTGATCTCCTCATCGGCGCCGTACTGCTCCTTCAGGAGCTGTTCGCTCTCCAGCGCCTGGGCCAGGGTCACCGGCTTGGCTGGATTGTTGGGCACCAGCTTGCAGATGCGGTCGACCTGGCCGTAGGGCATGCCCAGCACACGGCCGACGTCGCGCAGCACGGCGCGCGCCTGCAGCTTGCCGAAGGTGATGATCGCCGCCACGCGGTCGTGGCCGTATTCGTCGCGTACGTAGCGGATCACCCGGTCGCGCTTGTCCTGGCAGAAGTCGATATCGAAATCCGGCATCGACACGCGTTCGGGATTGAGGAAACGCTCGAACAGCAGGCCCCAGCGCAACGGGTCGAGGTCGGTGATCTTGAGCGACCAGGCGACCAGCGAGCCCGCACCCGAGCCGCGGCCGGGCCCGACCGGGATGCCGTTGTCCTTGGCCCACTGGATGAAGTCGGCGACGATCAGGAAGTAGCCCGAGAAGCCCATCTTCTCGATCATGTTGAGCTCGTAGGCGAGCCGATCCTGGTAAGTCTTGAACTCGATGTCCGTGGCCAGCCGGCCGCTTTCCTTCAGGGCCGCGAGGCCGCTCTCGGCCATTTCCTGCAGAGCGTCCTTCTCCGCACGTCCGGCGAGCTTGGTGTAGCGCGGCAGGATCGGCTTGCGCGGCGCGGGCATGTAGGCGCAGCGCTGGGCGATCACCAAAGTGTTGTCGCAGGCCTCCGGCAGATCGGCGAAGAGTTCGCGCATCTGGTCGGCCGACTTGAAGTAGTGCTCCGGCGTCAGGCGGCGGCGGTTGGGATCCTCGATGTGCGCACCCTGCTCGATGCACAGCAGCACGTCATGCGCCTCGTACATGGAGGCTTTGGGAAAGTGCGCATCGTTGGTCGCCACCAGCGGCAGGCCGCTTTCATAGGCGAGATCGATCAGTGGGCCCTCGATGCGCCGCTCCCCGTCCTCGCCATGGCGTTGCAGCTCGATATAAAGCCGGCCGTCGAACAGAGCTTTCAGGCGTTCGAGCTGATGGGCCGCGGCCGGCGTCTGACCCGCGGCCAGCAATCGACCGACGCTGCTGCCCATGCTGCCGACCAGAGCCAGCAGGCCCTCGGTATAGCCTTCCAGCTCGGAGAGCGGCAGCGCCGGCTGCGCACCGGTCTTGAACTCGAGATGAGCGCGGCTCACCAGCCGCATCAGGTTGAGGTAGCCCGTCTCGTTCTGGACCAGCAAAGCGAGCCAGTCCGCCGGCGGGGCCTTGCCCACCGTCGCGATGCCGCCCTCCTCCTCACGGCGGATGCCGAGATCACAGCCGATGATCGGCTGGATGCCGGCCTTTGAGGCATACTGGGCGAATTCGAGGGCGCCGAAGAGATTGTTGCGATCGGTGACGGCGACCGCCGGCATCGCGTTCGCCTTGGCGAGCGCCACGACCATGTCGATCTTGTTCGCGCCTTCCGTGAGCGAATAGGCGGATCGGACTTTCAGATGGATGAAATCGGCGAGGGCCACGGCTCAATATCGCGCTGCAAACTTGTGGAAAGCGAGGCGGAATCCCGCACAGATTACCCACAGGCTGCGTCCCGTGACTGGAGTTCCCGCTCGCTGTCTGCACACCTTGCCCTGCCTGTCCGCCTCAGGGATCGCAGCCGTTCCAGAGATCCGAACTGCTGCCGAGACACCCGATAATTGGCGAGCTTTTAGTGAAAGTCAAGGTCAATAGTAGTAAAACTACAGGCCCGGAAGGGATGCCATCGCAGCCTGTCGAATAAGTAAGCACCATAAGGGGGGTAAAAGCCTGTTTGCCTTCTGTAAATGCTCACAAATTTTCCGCCTTTGGCACGGACACATCGTAGCCCGTCCGTTCTGCGCAAGGGTGCCGACGGTGCAGCGCCGATGTGTGCAGCGAAGGACTTTTTGTCTTCTTCCCCCGCTATCGCATCTGCCAATTTCCGTCGTCTCGACCGAAGCGCGAAGCGCGGAGCGGAGAGACCTTCTCTCAACAATAAGCGGCCTACTGTGGAAAGAAGGTCTCTCCACTCGGCCCTGCGGGCCTCGGTCGAGACGACGGATCGCCGTATGCGATAGCCCCGTCGCATGACGGGGGAAGAAAAAGGCAGGAAACCACCTCTCGGCACTCGAAGGCCGCCGCCGCTCGGGATGACAACGGTTTCTAGGCGGTCAACACGCCGTCCTTGAGCGTCACCGTGCGGTCCATGCGCGCGGCCAGGTCGGGATTGTGCGTGGCGACCAGCGCCGCCATCCCGGTCTCCCGCACCAGGGCGAGGAGCTGGCGGAACACCGTATCGGCGGTGGCGGCATCGAGATTGCCGGTCGGCTCGTCGGCCAACAGCACGCGCGGCGCATTGGCGACCGCCCGCGCGATC
>DATHNU010000738.1:0-2667 GCA_035485695.1 Reyranella sp.
AATTCGGCGGCTACGGCGGTCATCGCCACCGAGATGACCACCAGGAGGACGTTCAACCAGCTTTTTTGCACGGCAGAGTTACTACAGGATTCATCGATTCATAACCAACGAAGCGTAGAATGGCGTTCAGTTGGAGTGAGACGCGTAATCTAGCCATGGTGAAAACGCCAAAACCGGGCAAGAGAGTCATTGTCACACCGCGCATGCTGCGTGCGGGAGCCTTGGCACTTGCCACCATGGGTACCGACACCAGCGAATATGAACTGGTGGGCCTGGTCTACCGTGCCATGGCGTCGGTTGCCCCGCAGACCAAATCGCAGGACCACACGCCGCCCGCCAACTTCCTGGAAGTCATGCGGATCATGCGGGCTGGCCGCCGCGACGTTTAGCCGGGGCTCGGTTCCACCCTATTCGACAAAGTCCCAGCTCCTGCCGTTGAAGCGCTGCAGCTTCATGTAGCGGATGACGCGGTAATCGGTCGGGCTGGTGTTGATCAGGCTGCCTGGCAGCAGCAGGCCCAGGCGAAAGTCCTTGAGGCTCGCCGCCTGCTTCATGATGTTCTCGCGCGTCAGATCGTCGCCGGCCTGGCGCAGCACCTGCTCGAGCGTCTGGGCGTAGGCGTAGCCCGCGACATTCAGGCTGTCGTTGATGTCGGCCATCGGCAGGTTGTCCTTCATCCAGGCGAGCCAGGTCTTGACGTCCGGATCGTCGGCCCATTTGGGATCGGTCACGTCCTTCATGAAGCCTGCGGAAAGAATACCCTTCGACTTGTCGAGCCCGGCCGGCTTGAAGGTGGCGCCGACCGACGCGGCGCCGAGATGCAGGTAGGTTACGGGCTTCCAGGCGAGGTCATCCATCTTGCCGATCGCCTGCGCGGCCTGCTTGGAATAGGTGAACAGGAACAGGGTGTCGGCGCCCGAGTTCTTGAGCGTGATCATCTGGCTGTCGATCGTGGGATCGGTCGCCTGGAAGTTCTGGGCGTCGACGATCATCGTCTTGGCCTTGTCGCCCAGCGCCGCAGTCAGGCCATTGAGCAGGTCCTTGCCGAAATCGTCGTTCTGGTAGAGCACCGCCACCTTGGCGTCGGGTTTGCTCTTCAGCAGGTGCTGGGCATAGAAGGTCGCCTCGGCCTGCAGGTTGGGCTGCCAGCCCATGGTCCAGGGAAAATGCTGGGGATCGTTGAAGGTGGTGGCGCCGGCGGCGATGAAGAGCTGCGGTACCTTCTTCTGGTTCATGTAGGGCCGGATCGCCGTGTTGAGCGGCGTGCCCAGTACGTTGAACACGACGGCGACCTGTTCGCTCTCGACCAGCTTGCGCGCGTTCTCGACGGCCTTGGGCGGCGAATAGCCGTCGTCCAGGGTGATGAAACTGATCTTGCGCCCGTTGATGCCGCCCTTGGCGTTGAGCCACTTGAAATAGGCGTCCTCGGCCTTGCCGAGTTGGCCGTAGGCCGAGGCCGGTCCCGAATAGGCGATGGTCTGGCCGACCTTGATCTCGGTGGCCGAGGTGCCCGGCCCGTACTTGGGCTGGGCGATCACCGACGTCGAGACGAGCGAGAGCGTGACGAGCGCACCCAGTGCAACGAGCCGCATTGCGTTTCCTCCACTTCTTTATGGAGAAAGCCTAGGCTTGGCCGTCCAGTGGCGCGAGGCACGAATTTCGCAAGTCAAACTGCTGGGTTCGCGCAACTCCAGTTGCGCGTCTTCCGTCCCTGAGGCAACGATGGATGAACGCCACTGGAGTGGCACGCTCCCAGCAAAGAGTCGTCATGAAATTCGGTTGGCTTACCCTCGCCATGTCGCCCTCGCCTGACGAGGACTGTCAGCGCATCGACCAGATCATCGACCAGGCCTGTGCCGCTGAGCAGATGGGTTTTTCCGACGTCTGGCTCACCGAGCACTATTTCACCGGCGAGAGCGTCTACAACGACTCGCTGATGTTCGCCGCGGCGCTCGCCATGAAGACCGAGAAGATCCGTATCGGCTTCGCCGTGGTGCAGATGCCCTTCCACCATCCGGTGCGGCTCGCCGTGCAGTTGGCGCTGCTCGACAATCTCAGCAAGGGCCGCATCGATGTCGGCATCGGCAAGGGCACGGTCTATAATGAGTACGAATTCGTGGGCCACGGCCTGCGCAGCCACGACAGCCGCGAGCGCATGGCGGAGGCGGTCGACATCATCGAGCGGGCGTGGCGCGAGGCGCCGCTCACCTACGACGGCAAGTTCCACAAGATCCATATTCCCGCCCTTCGCCCCAGGCCCGTACAGCAACCCGGGCCGCCGCTGTGGCGCAGCGTGATCTCGCCCGGCTCGTTCACCGAATGCGGCAAGCTGGGCGTCCCCATCCTGACGGCGCGACTGCCCGTGGCGCGCATCAAGGAGCGCTGGGCCACCTATGCCGAGGGCATCGACGCGGGCGGCCACGACCAGAAGACCAAGGCGCGGCTGCTGGCCCAGAGCGCGCTGTGGCGCAACGTCTATGTCGCCGAGTCCGACGCCCAGGCCGAGGACGAGCTTTCAGCCCTCCTGCTTGAGACGCGCACCCACATGATGCATGTGCGTGAGGCCTACAATCCGTCCGACTTCCAGCCCGAGCCGGCGACGCTGAACGCCTGGACCGATCCCAAGGTCGCCGATTCCGAGGCGATCCCCTTCGTGCTGAAGACCGG
>DATHNU010000739.1:0-2485 GCA_035485695.1 Reyranella sp.
AATGAGCATGAAAGACGCGCCACTGGAGTGGCGCACCCCCAGCATCTACCAGGTCGAATAGGTCGCGCGTACGCGTTCGAGAAAGGCCTTTAATCGCATCTCGTCGTTTCGGTTCATATCGTAGCAGCCCATGAACGACACCGGCACGCCAGGCCCAACATAGGCGCGCAGCATGCGCGTGAAGAGCTTGCGCGGCGGATCGCCGGCCAGGAAGGCGCGCCAGCGCGTGCCGCCATAGGTCGAAACGCCGCCTACCCGCCTGAGATGCCGCATCACGCCGCGCACCTTGCCGTCGACCAGGTCGAAGGCGACGCCCGGCAGGAAGACTTTCTCGCAAAAGCCCTTCAGGATGGCGGGCGGTGCGAAGACCCAGGTCGGGAAGACCAGCACCAGGGCGTCCGCCGCCTCCAGCCGCTCGATCCACGGCGCGGCCAGGGCTCGGTTCGCCGGGATCGTGTGATAAAGCAACCGATCCTCGCGGCTCATGATGGCCGGGAAGTTCTCGGCATAGAGATCGCAGGCGTCGACCTCGTGGCCGCGCTTTCGCAGCGTCTCCGTCACGACACCGTAGATTGCGGCACTAAAACTTGTCTCGACCGGATGGGCGTAGACCACCATCACGCGCATCACGGCGCCTCCACGGGCAACATCAGCCGCGAAGCCCTCGCCCCGCCGCCGTGCAGCGACAGCGTGATGATGCGCGAGTCGAACGGCCGTGCGTCGGCGTCGCCGGCGCCAGTGCCAGGGTTCACGGCGAAGGCGGGAAACGACGAGGGCTGCAAGGACAGGCGCAACGCCACGCCGGCCGGGACGGTGGCGCAAAGTGCGCGCATGGCGACGATCCTCGGCCCGGGCGCGTCGGCATCGGCCACGCGCAGATAGCCTTGCGTCAAGGTGACGGCGCGGCCGTCCGGCGTCACTTGCGACAGCACCGCGCAAAGGTCGTGCGTCGAGGCGTCGGCATCGATGTGAATCTCTGCTCGGACGCAGCCTGCCAGAAACAGGGAAGCGGCCAGCGGCGCCGATGTGAAACAGGCGACATCCGTCCGTCCGTCGAGCGTGCTGCGATCCTGCGGCCCTGCCGGCTGGCCGTCATGGCCGCCCAACGACGGCACCGGCCGCCACGGATCGTGGACCACGACGTCGACGCTGGACCGCCGCGGCAGGTCGCGGCTCAACTGCCCATCCTCGGTCCGTGCGGCAGCCAGCCCGCTGCTGATGAGATGCCACGCCTGCGCAGAGGGTTCGGGCCATGCCGGAAAATCACGCCACGACCTGGCACCCGTATCGAACAGCCGCACCGGTGGTTCGCGCTCCATACCGTTGTCCGCGCCTTTCAGGAAATGATCGAACCAGTGCAGTTGTTCGGTGTCGATCGGGCTCGACGCCTCAGGCCCGAAATCCACGATGCCGGCACGCCGCCCCCAGGGAATGTGACCCCAGGGTCCGACCACCAGCCGCTGCGGCGCGGGCGAGACGGCCATGGCGCGAAAGGCGCCGAGCGTGCCGTCGAGCATCGGGTCGTACCAGCCGCCGACATGCAGCATGGGCACGTCGCCCGTACGGCCGGCGAGCGCCGCTGCCGGCGAAATGCGATCCCAATAGCCACCGGGCGCCGGATTGCCGATCCAGTCGGCGTAGTGGGTATAGGCGCCGTGTCGTTGAAGCACGGCGGGCCACGCCGTGCGTTCCTCATTGAGCGGCAGGTTCCGGGCGGCCGCCCGCAGCGCGGTGAAGGCCACGACGTCACCGGCGAGGCGGGCACGCTCGGCGCCCATCTGCAGCGCCCACGACATCCCGCCCTGCAGGCAGAAGGCGCCGCCCTCGTAGGCCCAGTCCGAGAACACGTCCCAACCCATCATCGCCGGACTGAGCGCGGCAGGCGTCGGTCCGCCCGTATCGAGAGCGCCGGCCAGCGCCAGAAGCTGCGTCGCCGCCTGATAGGAGAAGCCGTACATGCCGATGCGGCCGTTGCCGCCCTCGAGCGTGGTGGCCCAGGCTAGCGCATCGGCGCCGTCGTTCGTTTCATTCTCGAACAGCGTGAACGTCCCTTCCGAGGTTCCCGACCCGCGCACATCCTGGATGGCAACGATGTAGCCGTGCTGGGCGTACCACTGTGGATGGGCATAGACGACCGTCGAAGCGATCTTGCGACCGTAGGGCTGGCGCATCAGCAGCACCGGAAACGGCCCGCCGCCCGTCGGCCGATAGACATCGGCGTCCAGCCGCACGCCGTCGCGCGTCAACATGGAGACGATCTTGGCTGGCGCGACCTCGTAGGTCATCTGGCCGGCGCCAGGGCCTCTAGGAGAGTCGGCGACTGCACTACGAATCCGAAGATCTGCTTCACGTTGTAGAGGGTTGCTTCCCAGCAGAAGGCGGGCGAGGTAGTGGCCGTGCAATCGCCCACCATCAGCGTGTCGTAGCCCAGGAAATTGGCGTCGGCCAGGGTGTGCAGCACGCATTGGTCGGCGTTGACCCCGCC
>DATHNU010000740.1:0-12060 GCA_035485695.1 Reyranella sp.
TGCAGGCCGCATTGGTCATGGTGGTGATGTCGGCGGTGGTGTTCGCCGGCATCTACGTGATCGGCGATCCCGTGGCGATGATGATCAGCCCGGACGCCAGCCAGGTCGAGCGCGATGCCGTGCGCGCCACGCTCGGCCTCGACCAGCCGATGTGGCGGCAATACCTGACGTTCGTGGGCGACGCACTGCACGGCGATTTCGGCAAAAGCTTTCTAGCCGGCCAGCCCGCCATGGGCCTGATCTTCGAGCGCATGCCGGCAACCATGGAGCTGGCGGTGGCCTCCCTGATCCTGTCGCTGCTGATCGGCCTGCCCATGGGCGTCTATGCCGGGTTGCGGCCCCACGCGCCGGGCAGCAAGGCGATCATGACCGGCTCGATCCTGGGCTTCTCGCTGCCAAATTTCTGGGTCGGGCTGATGCTGATCATGGTCTTCGCCGTGCTGCTGCCCGACCTGATCCCGGGATGGCCGCGCCTGCCGGCCTCGGGCCGCGGCACCACGGTCAACCTTCTGGGCGTGCCGGTCTCCTTCCTCACCGCCGACGGCCTGCTGCATCTGATCCTGCCGGCGCTGACGCTTGCCTTCTACAAGGGCGCGCTGATCGTGCGCCTGGCCCGCGCCACCGCCCGCGAAGTCCTGCCCATGGACTACATCAAGTTCGCGCGCGCCAAGGGCTTGAGCGAAAACCGCATCGTGGGCGTACACGTGCTGAAGAACATCATGATCCCGATCGCCACGGTGAGCGGGCTGGAGTTCGGCCAGACCGTGGCCTTTGCCGTGGTCACCGAGACGGTGTTCTCCTGGCCGGGCATGGGCAAGCTCCTGATCGATTCCATCCTGCTGCTCGATCGGCCGGTCGTGGTGGCCTACCTCGTGGTCATCGTCTTCTTCTTCGTGATCCTCAATCTCGTGGTCGATCTCCTCTATTCGGTGCTCGATCCCCGGGTGCGTCTCGAAAGCCGCGCCACATGACGAATATCGCTCTTTGCTGGGGGCGCGCCACTCCAGTGGCGCGATCAAGATTCATGAGAAGACGCGCCATTGGAGTGGCGCGCCCCCAGCCATGACCGTTTCAGCGCTCGAACCCATCGCCGTGCGGCCACAGACGCCGTTCCGGCGGGTCGTCTCGGACTTCTGCGAGAGCAGGCTCGCCGTCTTCGGCCTCGTCCTGGTGGCGATCTCGGCGTTCGTCGCCCTGTTCGCGCCCTGGATCTCGCCGCAGAACCCGTTCGACATCGCGAGCCTCGACCTGCTCGACGCCAAGGTGCCGCCGGGCACGGTCTCCGGCGACGGCAAGATGGTCTACTGGCTGGGCACCGACGGCCAGGCGCGCGACATGCTGTCGGCCATCTTTTACGGCATGCGCATCAGCCTGTTCGTGGGCGCCGTATCGGTCGTGGTGGCGCTCGCCATCGGCGTCGTTGTCGGCCTGGTCGCCGCCTATGCCGGCGGCAAGGTCGACGCGCTCCTGATGCGCATCGTCGACCTCATGCTGTCCTTTCCGGCGATCCTGGTGGCGCTGATCCTGCTCTACTGGGCAAGGGCATCGATAAGGTGCTGTTCGCCCTCATTCTCGTCCAGTGGGCCTATTTCGCCCGCGCCGCGCGCGGCGCCGCGCTCGTGGAGCGCAACAAGGAATATGTCGAGGCCGCGACCTGCCTCGCTCTGCCGGCCAGCCGCATCGTGTTCCGCCACATGCTGCCCAACTGCATGCCCTCGCTGATCGTGATCGCCACCATCACCCTGGCCCGCGCCATCGCGCTCGAGGCCACGCTCTCCTTCCTGGGCGTGGGCGTTCCGGTGACCCAGCCCTCGCTCGGCATGCTGATCTCCAACGGCTTCGAGTTCCTGCTGTCGGGCAGCTACTGGATCAGCTTCTTTCCCGGTGTGGCGCTGGCCATCGCCATCGTCGGCATCAACCTGGCGGGCGACCAGCTGCGCGACGTACTGAACCCGCGGAACCTCAGATGAGCGAGGCGGGGCTCCAGGTCCGCAACCTGCGTACCCACTTCTTCACCAAGGAAGGCGTGGCCCGCGCCGTCGACGGCGTCGATTTCGACGTGGCGCCGGGCGAGGTCCTGGGGCTGGTGGGCGAATCGGGCTCGGGCAAGACGGTCACCGGCTTTTCCATCCTAGGCCTGATCGATCCGCCGGGCCGCATCGTCGAGGGAAGCTCGATCCGCTTCGCCGGCGAGGAGCTGACGACGGCCAGGCCCGAGCGCCTGCGCGCCATCCGCGGGGCGGAGATCGCCATGATCTTCCAGGACCCGATGATGACCCTCAATCCGGTCCTGCGCGTCGACACCCAGATGATCGAGACCGTGCGGGCCCATCTCAAGGTGGGCGAAGCCGAGGCGCGCCGGCGCGCCCGCGCCGCCCTGGTCCAGGTCGGCATCGCCTCGCCCGACGAGCGGCTGCGCGCCTATCCGCACCAGTTCTCCGGCGGCATGCGCCAGCGGGTGGCGATCGCCATCGCGCTTCTGCACAAGCCCAAACTGATCGTGGCCGACGAGCCCACCACGGCGCTCGACGTCACCATCCAGGGCCAGATCCTGTTCGAGATGCAGCGGCTCTGCCGCGAGAGCAACACCGCGCTGATCTGGATCACCCACGACCTCGCCGTGGTAGCGGGCCTCGCCGACCGCATCGCCGTCATGTATGCCGGCCGCATCGTCGAGATGGGCCGCACCGCCGACATCATCGAGCGGCCGATGCACCCCTACACCAAGGGCCTTATCGGCTCTGTACCGTCGCAGAACACGCGCGGCCATCCGTTGGCGCAGATCCCCGGCATGACACCCTCCCTGCTGAAATTGCCGACAGGCTGCGCTTTCAAGGCGCGCTGCCCCATCGCCATCGACAAATGCAGCGAGATGCCGGCGCTGGAAGCCCATCGCCCGGACCAGCTGGCGCGCTGCTGGCGAGCGGCTGCATAGGCCACGAAGGTTTCATTCAGGCGGCATAAAGTAGCAACGGGCGCAGGGCTAGAAGCCACTGTGCGGACGCATTTCCTACCTATGTAGGTGTTCCCCCCAGCCCGGTCCTCAAGGCCGGGCGCCTCCTTCGTCTCGCGACACAAAATTTAGACGGAGACACCTGTGTCCAGCCCCAAGATCGTTCCCCGCAAGAAGACAAAGACCATCAGTGAAAGTGCACTGCTGGCCGTCGCCCGCATCGTTGGAAATCAGCAGGACATCCTGCAAAAGTGGCTCCGCCGCAGGGACGCGCGGCATCAACACCGCAGTCCCGCAGTCAGCGGCTATCCGACGCTCATCAGGCATTAGGCTTCGGATCGTTCGCTCGCAGCGGACTCGGCTGCCTGATCATCGTCGCGAACCCGGACCTGATGGCAGCCGCCTCAGGCCATCAGACTGGCTTGCCTGCACGTTCTGCTCGCACATCCTCTGTCCTGATTGGATAGACGGAGGCTGCATAGAGGCGTAGCTACTCCCTCGCCGCCCGTGATGAGCGGCGGCAGGGAAGGTCCTGATGAAAAAGCTTGTAGTGGTGGCCGCCGCCCTTCTGGCGGTTGCCGGATACGCCCTCTCGGCGTGGGCGGACGATTGCCCGGCTGGCACGACCAATACCTGCTACACGACCAGCAGCGGCAAGCAGGTCTGTACCTGCCGATAAGGAGTCGGTCAGCTCAGGCGCGTCATCGCCGGAGGGCAGCGCGCCGGATCGTGATCTCAACAAAGCTTGCCATATGCGTCGATGACCTGCGTCCTGCTCTCCGTACCAAAGCTGCTTCGGCAGGCCGGCGGCGTCTGGCCTAGCGCGCGACGCGGCGGATCGGCCTTCAGCCGATGAACGCCCCCCTGCTGTCCCTGCGCGGCATCACCAAGCGCTTCGTCCAACGGGTCGATCTTGCCGGCAGGATCGCCAATGCCTTCGGCGCGGGCGTGCACGAAACCGTCGTGCAGGCGGTTTCCGACGTCGACCTCGACGTGGCCGAAGGCGAGGTCGTGGGCCTGGTGGGCGAGTCGGGCTGCGGCAAGAGCACCTTGGGCCGCATCGTGGCCGGCATCCTGCCGCAGACCGCGGGCGTCATGAGCTGGCGCGGCGAGGACGTGGCGGCGATGGCGGGCGAGCGGCGCCGCGCCTGGCAGCTTGCCGTGCAGATGATCTTTCAGGATCCTTACGCCTCGCTGAATCCGCGGCTGCGCGTCTCGGAGATCGTGGGCGAGGCGCCGCGCGTGCACGGGCTGGTGGCGCGCGCCGGCCAGGCGCAATACGTCGCCGAGATGCTCGATCAGGTCGGACTCGACGGCGCCTATTCGACCCGCTACCCGCACCAATTCTCGGGCGGCCAGCGCCAGCGCATCGGCATCGCCCGCGCGCTCGCGGTGAAACCCAGCTTCATCGTCTGCGACGAGGCCGTGGCGGCGCTCGACGTCTCGATCCAGGCGCAGGTGCTGAACCTGTTCATGGAGCTGCGCGGCCGGCTCGGCCTCACCTATCTCTTCATCTCGCACAATCTCGCCGTGGTCGAGCATCTCAGCGACCGCGTCGCCATCATGTATCTCGGCCGCCTGGTCGAGATCGCGCCGGCCGACGAGCTGTTCGCCCATCCCAACCACCCCTACACCCAGGCCCTGCTGGCCGAGGTGCCCAAGCTCGACGCGGCGCGGCGGGTTTACAGGCCGATCGCGGGCGAGTTGCCGTCGCCGCTCGATCCACCGCCCGGCTGCGCCTTTCACCCGCGCTGCCCGCAGGCCATGGCCCGCTGCAAGGTCGAGCGGCCGGCCCTCCGGGAGGTCGCGGCCGGCCATATAAGCGCCTGTCACCTGAACGACGCCTAGGCTAGACTAAAACCCGGTCCACGGTGGGTCGCAGGGAAGGAAGCTTCATGACCTACAGACTGTGGTGGACCGTCGGTTACACCTGCACGTCGGAACGCGAGTTCCTTGCCGCCAAGCATCGGCTGCTGCCGGCGACCTACGAAATGCTGGACGATGCCCTGCGCCGCGCCAGCCAGGTCGGCCGGGCCGGCGGCGTCGCCTGGCTGATCGAGGGCGACGACAAGACGCGACTCGAGCGCGGCCTGATCGAGAAGACCCTGAAGAAGCGCGGCCAGGAACTGGAAGCCACGACGCCTGCCGCCGACCGCCCCACCGACCGGCGCGGCCCCGACCAGCGGCGCGATGGGCCGCGGGATGACAGGGGCAAGATGACGCGCTAAATCCGCGCCGCGATGATTCTGTTCCCAGCGATCGACCTCAAGGACGGCAAGTGTGTGCGCCTGCTGCGCGGCGACATGGCGCGCGCCACAGTGTTCAACGACAGTCCGGCCGCCCAGGCCAAGGCCTTCGCCAATGCCGGCTGCGAATGGCTGCACCTGGTCGATCTCAACGGCGCGGTCGAGGGCCATCCGGTCAACCGCGCGGCCGTCGTCGAGATCCTGCAGGCGATCGAGGTGCCGACCCAGCTGGGCGGCGGCATCCGCACCATCGAGAACATCGCGCGCTGGTTCGAATCAGGCGTCAAGCGGGTGATCCTGGGCACCGTGGCGGTCAAGGAGCCGGGCCTGGTCAAGGCCGCCTGCAAGCAGTGGCCGGGCCAGATCGCCGTCGGCATCGACGCGCGCGAAGGCATGGTGGCGGTCGACGGCTGGACCAGGCAGAGCACGGTGCGCGCGCTCGACCTCGCGCTGCGTTTCGAGGATGCCGGCGTCTCGGCCATCATCTACACCGACATCGATCGCGACGGCGCGATGGGCGGGGTCAATGTCGATGCCACCATCACGCTGGCCGAGCATCTCACCACACCGGTGATCGCCTCGGGCGGCGTGAGCTCGCTCGACGATCTGCGCGAGCTTCGCCCCGCGGAGGAATATGGCATCGTGGGCGCTATCGTCGGCCGCGCGCTCTACGACGGCCGGGTCACGGTGCCCGACGCCATCCGCGTGCTGAAGGGCGACTGAGCGGTGCTGAAGGTCCGCATCATCCCCTGCCTCGACGTGAAGGACGGCCGCGTGGTCAAGGGCGTGCAGTTCGTCGGGCTGCGCGATGCTGGCGATCCAGTCGAGCAGGCGCGGATCTACGATGCCGCCGGCGCCGACGAGCTCACCTTCCTCGACATCACGGCAAGCCACGAGAACCGCGACACGATTCTCGACGTCGTCGCCCGCACGGCGGAACAATGCTTCATGCCGCTGACCGTGGGCGGCGGCGTGCGCGCCGTCGAGGACATCCGCCGCCTGCTGCTGGCGGGCGCCGACAAGGTGTCGATCAATTCCGCCGCCGTCGCGCGGCCCGACTTCGTGCGCGAGGCCGCCGAAAAATACGGTGACCAGTGCATCGTGGTGGCGATCGACGCCCGCCAAACGGCGCCCGGCAAATGGGAGGTCTTCACCCATGGCGGCCGCAAGGGCACCGGGCTCGATGCCGTCCAATGGGCGCGCCGCATGACCGAGCTGGGCGCCGGCGAGATCCTGCTGACCTCGATGGATCGCGACGGCACCAAGTCGGGCTTCGACCTCGCGCTGACCCGCGCGGTGTCGGACGCGGTGCCGGTGCCGGTGGTGGCCTCGGGCGGCGTCGGCACCCTGGATCACCTGGTCGAGGGCGTGACCTTGGGCGGCGCCTCGGCCGTGCTTGCCGCCTCGATCTTCCATTTCGGCGAATTCACCATCGCGCAGGCGAAGGAGCGTCTCACCGAGGCCGGCGTTCCGATCCGACAAATCTCGCGCGCGGCATGATTTTGGCGTAAAATCGCTGCAGCGTCCGTCCAAGAGGCGCTTTTGTAGAAGAGTCGATCGCCCTCCCCCGGGCGACGGAGTTTCCCCTCGGATGGCAAAGAACAAGAAAGCCAAGAAGAAGGCGCACGGAAAGAAGCGCCAGAACGGTCCTGCAGCCTTGGACGAGCACGTGCTCGACCGCCTCTATCTCGTGATCGAGGGGCGCAAGGGCGCCGATCCCGACACCTCCTATACGGCCCGCCTGTTCAGCCGCGGTCGCCAGCAGATCGCCAAGAAGCTGGGCGAGGAAGCCGTCGAGGCGCTGATCGAAGGCATCCGCGGCGACAAGCCCAAGCTCGTGGGCGAAAGCGCCGACATGCTCTATCACCTGCTGACGCTGTGGGCGTCGCTCGGCGTGAAACCCAGGACGGTGTGGGCCGAGCTGGCCCGCCGCGAGGGACTTTCGGGCATCGCCGAGAAGGCCTCCCGCAAGAGCAAGTAACCGCCCGAACAGGGCGTTGCCTTCCCGCGCCGGCTGAGGGACCTTTCGGGCCCCATCCGGAGTCCGCGATGTCCGCCTATGATCGCAACAACATCTTCGCGCGCATCCTGCGCGGCGAGCTGCCGTGCAAGAAGGTTTACGAGGATGCATTTGCGCTGGCCTTCCATGACATCCATCCGCAGGCGCCGGTGCATGTGCTGGTGATCCCCAAGGGCGAGTACATCTCGCAGGCCGATTTCTGCGCCCAGGCGCCGGCCGAGCTGCTTGTGGGCTTCTGGCGAGCGGTGGCCAGGGTCGCGCAGGATCTCGGGCTGGAGCCCGAAGGCTATCGCATCACCGCCAACCACGGCCCCAATGGCGGGCAACTGGTGCTGCATTTCCATGTCCATATCATCGGCGGCCGGCAGATGAGCCCTCGCGTGGGCAACACACTCCGCGGCGGCGCCCGGGAATGATCTGCCGTCGTGCGCTGATCGCGGCCGGCCTTTCGTTCCCTCTGGCCGCCGCCGCCAAAAGCCCGTGGAAGGGCTACTACGCCGCCGGCACGCGGCAGCGCGTGGTGCGCTTCGCCGGTAGCGACGGCGCAATCCTGGCCGGCACCCTGCTGCTGCCGGTCTGGAGCGAGTTGCAGAGAGTCCCGGGCATCGTGCTGGTGGCGGGAAGCGGGCCGACCGACCGCGACGGCAACAATCCGCTGGTGCCGCAGCACATCGATGTTCTGAAACTGATCGCCGAGCTGCTGGCCGCAGCGGGAATCGCCACCCTGCGCTATGACAAGCGCGGCATCGGCGGCTCGACCGCGCGTCCACGCAGCATGCTCGGGGAGCAGGAGCGGTTCTTCTCGTGGGACAATTTCGTCGGCGACGTGGCGGCGGCGCACGGCGAACTGGTCAAGCACGACGAGATCAAGCCCTATGCCACGGCGTTGCTCGGCCACAGCGAGGGCGGGCTGCTGGCGCTGGCCGCCATGCCGGCGATCACGAAGAACCGCCCGCACGGCATGGTGCTGGCCTCGACTCCCGGACGGCCGATGAGCGAGATCGTGCGCGAACAAGTGAGCCGTGGCGCGCCTAACCTTGTGGACGCCGTGACAGCCACGATGGCGGCGATCGAGGCCTCGGGGCGCGTGCCGGCCGACCTGCCGCTCGAGCTGCAGGCGCTGTTTCCGGCCTATGCCGGTCCGTACCTGCAACGCATGCTGGACTTCGATCCGGCGCAGGCGCTGCTCGGACTCGACCTCGCCTGCCTGCTGCTGCAGGGCGCGGCGGATCGTCAGGTCGTGCCGATGGGGGACGTCCAACCGCTGATCGACGCGCTCAGCAAGCGCAGCGCGCCTGGCGAGGCGGTGATCATCCCGGCGGTCAGCCACAATCTCAAGCTCGTGTCCTGGCCGAGCGACACCGGCTTCGGCGGACCCATTGCGCCGGCCGTCGCCGCCAAGCTGGTCGACTGGCTCGTGCCGATGCTGGGTGCTTGATCGGACGCACAAGCGGGCCGATCATCGCGCCAAGGGATGGAGGAAGCGACATGGCGGTGACGGTTCGCGCGGTGACGCCGGCGGTGGGAGCGGAGATTTCCGGCATCGATCTCAGACACCTGAACGACTCCGATTTCGCGGCGATCGAGCACGCCTGGACCGATCATTCGATGATCCTGCTGCGCGGCCAGAAGCTCAGCGACGACGACCTGCTGGCCTTCAGCCGCCGTTTCGGCGCCCTCGATCCGCCGCCCAACCAGGAGCGTGGCCGCATCAGCCCGCCGGGCTATCCCGACATCTATGTCGTGTCCAACGTGCTCGACGGCAAAGGCGATCCGATCGGCGCCCTGGGCGCGGGCGAGGCGGTGTGGCACACCGACATGAGCTACCTCGACACGCCGCCCGACGCCTCGATGCTCTATTCGCTGGAGATCCCGCCCAGCGGCGGCAACACCTGGTTCTGCGGCATGCAGGCCGCCTGCGATGCACTGCCGGCCGACCTTTTGGCCAAAATCAAGGGACGGCGCATCAAGCACGACGGCACCTACAATTCGGGTGGCTATCTGCGCAAAGGGGTGACGCCGACCGACGATCCCATGGCCGCGCCCGGCGCCTGGCATCCGGCGATCCTGCGCCATCCCGCCAACGGCCGCGCCACGCTCTATCTCGGCCGGCGGCGCAACTCCTATGTCGAGGACTATTCGCGGGCGGAGTCCGATGCGGTGCTCGAAGCCTTGTGGGCGCATGTCACGCAACCGCGCTTCGTCTACGAGCATGTCTGGAAGCTGGGCGATCTCGTGATGTGGGACAACCGCTCGACCATGCATCGCCGCGACCCGTTCGACGGCGAGGCGCGCCGCATCATGCATCGCACCCAGATCAAGGGCAGCCACAGGCCGGCGGCCTTCGCGGCCTGAGCGAACAAGAACAATCGGAGGAAACATGCGGCGGCAGAAGAAGTTCTACGCCTGGGGCTATGCCGACGAGGATCTGACGCCGGACGAGATCGCGCCGTGGGAGGCCGAGACCGCCCAGCGCTACGGCCTCAATGGCTTCGACATCACGCCGCCGCCCAAGCCGCAAGAGATCGCGCTGCGCGCCCCGCGCGTTGCCGTGCCTCAGGCGCTGCAGGCGATCGCGCGCACCGATCACCTGACGCGGCTGGAGCACAGCTACGGCAAGGCGGGCTTCGACACGCTGCGCATGTTCATGCGCTCCGTGCCCAACCCGCCCGATGCCGTGGCCTTTCCCGAGAACGAGCAGGACATCGTGCGCGTGCTCGACTGGTGCGATTCCATCGGCGCCACGGCGATCCCCTATGGCGGTGGCTCGTCGGTCGTAAAGGGCATCGAGCCGCCGGCCGCGGCCGGGAAGGTCGTCACCATCTCGACGCGTCACATGGACAAGGTGGTCGAGGTCGATGCGGTGAGCCACGCCGCGCGCATCCAGGGCGGCATCTATGGCCCCGCCATCGAGGACCAGCTGCGCGACACGCCCTTCACCATGCGCCACTACATGCAGGCCTATCGCTGCTCGACCCTGGGCGGCTGGATCGCCACGCGCTCGGGCGGCCATTACGCCACGCTCTACACCCACATCGACGATTTCGTCGAAAGCATGCGGGTCGTCACGCCGGCCGGAACGCTCGAGACGCGCCGCCTGCCGGGATCGGGCGCCGGCCCCAGTCCCGATCGGATGTTTCTAGGCTCCGAGGGCATCTTGGGCATCATCACAGAAGCCTGGGTGCGGCTGCGCAAGAAACCAACGTTCCGCGCCTCCGCTTCGGTGCGCTTCAAGACCTTCTTCGACGGCGCCGACGCGGTGCGCGACATCACCCAGGCCGGCCTCTATCCCGCCAACTGCCGGCTCCTGGAGGCTCGCGAGGCGCTGCCCGGCATCCCGTGGAGCAGCGAGGAGGCGGTGCTGGTGCTGGCCTTCGAAGGCGCCGACCATCCGCTCGACGCCTGGATGGCGCGGGCGCTGGAAATCTGCCGCGACCATGGCGGCGTGGCCGATCCGGCGGATGACGACGAGAACGCCCATCGCTCGGGCGCCGCCGGCGCCTGGCGCAACAAGTTCATCCGCGCTCCGCACTACGGCGAGCATGCGGCGGCGCGCGGCATCCTGAGCTCGACCTTCGAGACGTCGATGACCTGGGACCGCATGCGCGACTTCCATCAGAAGATCACGGCGATCACTCGCGACACGATCAAGCGCGTGACGGGGCACGACGGCACGGTGACCTGCCGCTTCACCCATGTCTATCCCGACGGACCGTGTCTCTATTTCACCTTCGGCGGCATCCTGGACAAGCGGATCGCGCTGGAGCAGTTCATGGAGGTGTTGTCGACCTGCACGGCGGCCACCGTCGAGCATGGCGGCACGACGACGCACCATCACGCCGTCGGCCGCTTCCACCGGCCGTTCTACGACAAGCAGCGGCCCGAGCTGTTCGCCCGCGCCCTGCGCGGCGCCAAGCGCGAGCTCGATCCCAGGGGCATGATGAATCCTGGCGTGCTGATCGATCCGTGAGGCGCCGATGGACTATCTCACCGGCGCCCTGCTGGCCTTCCTCGGTATCTCCGCCCTGGTGATCATGACGCCGGGACCGGACACGGCCGTCACCATCCGCAATACCCTGACAGGAGGCCGTGCCGGCGGCGTTGCCACGGCGCTGGGTGTCGCCACGGGCCAGGCGATCTGGGCGCTGGCCACCAGTGCGGGCATCGTGGCCCTGCTGGTCGCCTCGGAGCCGCTGTTCCTGGCGGTGAAATATGCCGGCGCCGCCTATCTGGTATGGCTTGGCCTGCAGTCGCTGCGCGCAGCCTTCCGGCCGGCAACAGGCCCGAGCGCACGCGCGACCACGCGACCGCTCACGCCATCCGTCGCCTTCAGCCAGGGCATGGTGAGTGATCTCGGCAACCCCAAGATCGCAGCCTTCTTCACCAGCCTGTTGCCGCAGTTCGTACCGCCCGACACGGCGAGCTTCGCGGGCCTGGCCCTGCTCGGCCTGCTGTTCAGCCTGCTGACACTTTTTTGGCTGGTGTTCTATACGTTGGCGATCGCGCGGATCGGCACCGTGCTCAGTCGCTCGCCGGTTCGTCGCGCCCTCGAAGGCATGACCGGCGCAGCGCTGGTCGGCCTTGGGCTCAGGCTTGCAGCTGAAAACCGCTAAGGAGTTCGCATGGCGACCAGGACCTATAAGGGAAGCTGCCATTGCGGCAGAGTCCGCTACGAGGCCGACCTCGACCTCGCCGCCGGCACCGGCAAGTGCAACTGCTCGATCTGTTCCAAGCGACGCTATTGGGGCGCCATCATCAAGCCGGAGGCGTTTCGGCTGCTCTCTGGCGAAGGCGATCTGGCCGACTATCAGTTCGGCAGCAAAAGCGGCCATCACCGGTTC
>DATHNU010000741.1:0-11863 GCA_035485695.1 Reyranella sp.
CCTGGTCGAGATCGTTGAAGACATAGACGCCGGGCCGCATCTCGGTGATGCCGGTGAAGTCGCGCGAATGCGTGGCTGTCGGCGTCGAACCGGCGGAGACGATGGGGCAGGGGATGCCGGCCGCCCGCAGCTTCCCGGCCGCGCCCACGATCGCCTGCCGCTCCTGCTCGGCGACGGCGGCGATGCCGTCGGGCGTGCTCTGGTGATACGAATGGCCGGCATGGGTCATGACGCCCGCCAGCTCGACGCCCGGCGCCGCGTGCAGCACGCGGGCGATGTCGAGCAGGCCGGGCAGCGCGGGATAAGGCAGGCCGGCCCGTCCGGCGCCGCTGTCGATCTCGATCAGCACGGAGAAGGTGTCACCGTTCGTTGCCGCCGAAGCGATCGCGGTCGCGACCGCGAGATTGTCCGTCACCACCCGCAGATTGACCCCTCGGCGGCGCAGCTCGCTGATCGCCGACAGCTTCGAGGGCACGACTCCCACGCCGTAGAGGATGTCCTTGAAGCCGCCGTCGGCGAAATAGCGGGCCTCGGCCAGGGTTGAGACGGTGATGCGGCCGTCATGGCCTTCGACCGCCCGGCGGCCGATCTCGATCGATTTCGCCGTCTTGACGTGCGGTCGCAGCATGACTCCGGCGTCGCGCAGGCGATCGCTCATGCGCTTGAGGTTGCGGTTGAGGATCGCCCGGTCGAGAATGAGCGCGGGCGTCGGCAGGTCGTCGATTGTCTGGGTGGACATGGTGGCGATTCTAGCATGCCGATCGAAAACGAACGCAAGTTTGTGCTTCTCGACGACGGCAAGCTCGAGCAGCAGCTCGCTCACGTCCCCGGCGTGACCAAAAGCTTCCTTCGGCAGGCCTATCTCGACGTCTCGGGCATGCGCATCCGCTCCCTCGAGGCCGACGGCTCGAAGCGCCACGTCTTTACCTACAAGCGCGAGGTCGACCGCCAGGTCGTCGAAATCGAGACCGACATCAGCGTCGCGGATTTCGACCGCCTGTGGTCGCAGCGTCGCGAGACGCTGCAGAAGGCGCGCTACTCGTGGCCCGATGGCCGTTTCCACTGGGACGTCGATTTCTTCAAGACCGATGACGGCCGCACCTATTTCGCCCAGGCCGAAGTCGAGATGCCGGAAAACGACACGGCGCCGCCGCCGTTGCCGCCGCGGCTGGCCGGTCATCTGCTGGCGATGGCGCCGGCCGGCGACCAGCGTTTCACCTCCAAGCGGCTCGCCGACCCGGCGCATGCCGAGAGGCTGCTGGCCGACATTCGCAGGAAGGGAAAGATCGAGTGAAAATCGCGCGCATCGACAGCCACTCTATCAAGGTGCCGTACACTTTCGGCGGCAGTCACCAGGGCGAGGGCCTGCGCACCTGGACGACAAACAACATCCTGCTGGTGCGGGTCGAGACGGATACGGGCATCGTCGGCTGGGGCGAAGCGTTCTGCTATGCCTGCACCGATGCCGTGCGCGCGGCCCTGCACAACATGGTGGGCCCCCTCGCGATCGGCCAGGACGCGCGCGACATCGCCAAGCTCAGTTACGACCTGCAGCAGAAGCTGCACCTGTTCGGCCGCTACGGCATCACGATCTTCGCCCTGTCGGGGCTGGACATCGCGCTGTGGGACATCGCCGGCAAGGCGGCCAACCTGCCGCTCCATCGCCTGCTGGGTGGCGGCGGCCGCCAGAGCCTGCCGGCCTACGCCAGCCTGCTGAAATACCGCGATCCCGAGAAGGTGGCGGCGCGCGCAAGACAGGCGTTCGACGAGGGCTATCGCCACATCAAGCTGCACGAGACCGAGGAGGCCGAAGTGCGGGCGGCGCGGCTCACGGTGGGCGAGGGCGTGGCGCTCATGGTCGACACCAACTGCCCGTGGACGCCCGAGCAGGCACGCCACATGACCCTGAAGCTGCGGCCGTACGACCTGCACTGGCTCGAGGAACCGATCTTCCCGCCCGAGGATTTTGCCGCCATCGCAAAACTGCGCGCCGGCACGGGCGTGCCGATGGCAGCGGGCGAGAACAACTGCACATCCTTCCAGTTCCGCGACATGTTCGCCGCCGGCGCCGTCGACTATGCCCAGCCCAGCGTCACCAAGGTGGGCGGCGTGACGGAATTCCTGAAGGTGGCGACCCTGGCCGATGCCGCCGGCGTGACGCTGATGCCGCACTCGCCCTATTTCGGGCCGGGCTTCCTCGCCACGCTTCATCTGATGGCCGCGCGCGGCTCGCCGGATGGCATGATCGAGCGCTACCACATGGACCTCGAAGCGAGCCTCTATGGTGAGCTGATCATGCCCGTGAAGGGCGGCTTCGCAGTGCCGACCGGCCCGGGCCTGGGCCGCGATCCCGATCCGGACGTGATCAAGACTTATCTGTCATCCTGAGCGTAGCGAAGGATCTCATCGCCGCTTGCCAAGGGCATGAGATCCTTCGCTTACGCTCAAGCTGACAGACTTGCTCATTGCTGGGGGCGCGCCACTCCAGTGGCGCGTCATGGTCTTCCGGACCGCGAGCCTCTGGCTCGCTCATGAGCGAGCGGGACGCTCGCGGTCCAGAAGAGGAAGAGAAGACGCGCCACTGGAGTGGCGCGCCCCCAGCTAAGACTTGCGCGGCCGGTTCCTCGGCACCTGGACCAGCGACCACGGGTCGGGAAGCTCGCCGACCGGGCAGTCGATCAGCATTGGGCCGCCCCGCGCGATGCCGCGCGAAATGGCCGCGCCGAGTTCTTCCGGCGACTTCACCCGCTCGGCCGCGAGGCCGAAGCTTTCGCCCAGCTTGACGAAATCCGGATTGCGCAGGTCGCTGGCGATGGTGCGATTGTTGAAGGCCTGCTGCTGGATGCGCCTGACGTTGCCGTAGGCGCCGTCGCTGAACACGACGGCGGCGACGCCGATGCCGTGCTGCGCCGCCGTCGCCATCTCCATGGCCGTGAACAGGAAGCCGCCGTCGCCGCTGATCGACACGACCGCCGTGTCGGGCCTGGCGACCTTGGCGCCGAGCGACGTGGCGTAGCCCCAGCCCAGGGTGCCCTGGTAGCCGGGCGAAAGGAACGTGCGCGGCTTGTAGGTCGGATAGGCGAGGCGGGCGACGTAGCCCATCTGCGTCAGCTCATCGACCAGGATGCCGTCCTCGGGCAGCGCCTTGCGGATGGCTTCGAGATAGGCGATCTGCGGCGCGAGCTTATCGCGCACGATCTTCATTGCCGATGCCTTGGTCTCGGCCACTTCCCCGGCGCGGCCGTTGCGCTTGGCGTTGTGCTTGCCAAGCTTTGCGGCCAGCGCTTTCAAGGTTGCGGTCGCGTCGCCCACGATGCCGATCTCCGGCCGGCGCTGGCGGTCGAGCTCCTCGCTGTCGACGTCGATGCGGATGATTTTCAGCGCATCGTCCATGCCCCAGTTCTGCTGCTGCGGCTGCAGGCGCGTGCCGACCGCCAGCACGACGTCGGCCTCGCCCCAGAAGCGGTAGCCGGCCGGCATGGTGACCGAGAGCTTGTGCCGGCCGTCGATCACACCTTGGCCCATGCGTCCCGTCATGACCGGCGCGTCGAGCGTCTCGGCGATCGCCTGGACATACTCGCCCGCGCCCTGCGCGCCGCCGCCGACCACGATCAGCGGACGCTGCGCGCTGCCCAAAAGCTTGGCCGCGCGTTCGACGGCGTCTTCGTCGACCGGGCAGGGGTCGGCCTCGGCCGGTGTGCTGATCAGCTCGACCGGCGCCTTGCGCGCCCAGGTATCCATGGCGCATTCCAGCCCGACCGGGCGGCGGCGGCCCGACAGCAGGCGGCGGAACGCCTCGTTCAAGAGGCCGGGCGCCTCGGCCGGCGCATGGATGCGGTCGGCCCACTTGGTGAGGCCGCGCATGATCGAGAGCTGGTCGGGCAACTCGTGCAGCAGCCCGACATTGCGCCCGATCATGACCTGCTGGATCTGGCCGGTGAGCGCCAGCACCGGCGCGTTCACCGCGTAGGCGGTCGACAGCGCCGCCGTGGTGTTGAGGAAGCCCGGACCCGGCACCACGACATAGGCCGAGGGTTTGCCGCTTGCCATGGCGTAGCCCAGCGCCATGTAGGCGCAGGCCTGCTCGTGCCGGGCATGGATCGGCCGGATGGTGTTGGTGTGATCGTAGAGGGCGTCGAAGAACGCATCGTTCTGGACGCCGGGCAAGCAGAAGATCGTGTCGATGCCGTTCACTTCCAGCATGGAGACGACGGCCTGGGCGGTGGTGAGGGTTTGCATGGCCAAGCCTATTCGTTTTGCGTCACCGCGGGAAATCTGAAAAAGAAATCGATAGAAGCCGGATCAGTTGGGCGCTACCGCCCGCGTTACGATCAAAGCGCCGCGCGACAAACCGGAGTCGGGATCCACCGTCCTTATGCTGATATCAAGATCCTTGGAGTTTACCCAGGCCGGCGGGTATTTATAGCGCGCAACGTCGAGTATGAGGAATGAGTCGCTTGCGGGGTCGTAGGCCACGAGCGGAGAAAAGTGACCCTCTCCCTCCTGGCCAAGCGAGGCGCGATTGAAATTCACGATGACGCGACTGTCAGGTTGGCCAATCGCAGTGATCAAGCTGGCCCGCATGTCCGCCGCGGACAGGTCGGCGGCATGAAGCACTGAAGCGGATAGCTTCAAGTTGGTCGCAAACCGGGCCAACTGGTCCAGCGTCATGCCGCTCCTGTCTACCTCCGCATAGCTTTTGATCGCCATGTTTGCCGGCGTGAAGACTGTTTCCTGAGTCACCAGATGATACGGATACAGGCTCGGCGGCGTCGGATCGTTCACGCCCAGCGAGTTCATGGCAATCGCCAGCGAGGTGGGGCCACAGAAAGTCTGGCGCGACTCCGTCTCAGCGTAGCCGAACACCCTGAGCACCGACGAATTAACCGCTGAACGGCTAAAGCGTTCGGTACCCATTGGGGTAGGAAGATAGAGCGGATCCGCATGCGCAGCACACGGGGTGAGGCCGCCCATCAGGAGCAAGAACGCGCAAGACGAATGCAATATTGAGAATCTGATCCAGTCTCCCGACATACTATTGCTCCCAACTAAAGCGGGCGCTTCGGTGAGGCCTGCATCGCCAGTAGCGGGCACGAAGTCACCGGACGCTGAAGGCGCATCCCTAGTCCACCCTGGCGCCCGACGCACGGATGATGGGCGCAAGCCGCGCCTCCTCCGAATCGCGGTAAGCGAGCGTGTCGGCCGGCGAGCGCCAGATCGCCGTCGCCGCGAGATCGAGGAACTTGGCCTTGAGGTCGTCGCTGTCGATGGCCTTCTTCGCGAGCTCCGACAGTCGCTGCGTCACCTCGGTTGGCAGCTTCGCCGGGCCGGTGAGCGTGGTCCACGAGTTGATGTCGAAGCCCGGCAGCGTCTCGGCGATCGCCGGCACGTCGGGCACGACCGGTGTGCGCTCGGCCGACGTGACGCCCAGCGCGCGCACCTTGCCGGCCCGCGATTGGACGAGGGCGCCCGGAATATTGTCGAAGATCATGTGGATCTGGCCCGCCAGCAGATCCTGCATCGCCGGCGCCGAGCCGCGATAGGGCACATGCACGATGTCGACCTTGGCCATGATCTTGAACAGCTCGCCCGACAGATGCAGCGTCGTGCCCGCGCCGGCCGAGCCGTAGGAGTATTTGCCCGGATTCTTCTTCAGGAGCTCGATCAGCTCCGGCACCGATCTGGCCGGCAGGTCGAGATTGACCGCGAGCATGTTGGGAAGCTGCCAGATCGTCGAGACGAAGGTGAAGTCGGTGCGCGGATTGAACGGCAGCCTGGCATAGAGCGTGGGCGAGATGGCATGGCTGGAAATGCCGCCCAGCCCCAGCGTGTAGCCGTCGGGTGCCGACTGGGCGAGCGCGTCCATGCCGACATTGCCGCCCGAGCCGCCCTTGTTGTCGACGATCCATTGCTGGCCGGTCAGTTCCGACATCTTGGCGCAGAACAGGCGGGACAGCGTGTCGGTGGGGCCGCCCGCCGGAAACGGGTTGATATAGCGCACCGGCTTGTTGGGGTAGGTGCCTTCGGCCGAGACGATGGCCGGCGCGGCAAAAGCGCCGGCCAATCCGGCCAGCACGGCACGGCGCCCGACGGCGCTCTTTGAACGCTTCACCTTGTTTCCTCCCTGATCGAAGCTCGGGCAGGTTGCCAAAGAGCGGTGGCGGCGTCGACAGCTCCGTGCAACAGCTTGGCATTCACCGACGAAGGTCCGTATGGCGAAGCAAAGACAAGGATTCCGTAGTGCGCGGCCGACGACGCGCGTTCCTGGCGATGCCGTCGGGATCCAGGTGCCGGTTGGGCGTATCGGCGCCAGCCGAAGCCATTGGCAGACGATCTTCGAAGGCCGCGACAAACCCAGCCTCTATCGCCTGTACAACGGCATCCCGTCGGATGCCGAAGATGCCGGCAACGCGATGATCGTCGAAGTCGACGGCGCCAAGCAGACCATCGAGGTTAGCGCCGGCACGTCGGTCGACGTCTTCGGCAAGAGGATCCGCGTCAAGGCGGCAAGCGGCGGCGACACCCTCTTCGTGGAAGGCTGGTACGTCCTAGTTTCCTAGGCGACGGCCAGGCGTGGTAAAAGGCGGAGTTGTGAGGACAGGCGTTTTTGCACGGAGTATCGGCGATGGACGCAAGTCGGATGCAGGTGTGCTTCTTCTCGGGCGTTGCGCGCGCCAGTTCTCTCGTCGCCGCGCTGGCTGCGTCGGCGGTACTGTGGACGGCTCCAGCAATGGCACAGGTTCCAACCAACATCGTCTCCCTGGATAGCGATCTCCTTCCCTATCTCCTTCGCTTTGAATTGCCGGCCGTCGCCGCGGCGGTGGTGAAGAACGGCAAGATCGTCGCTGCCGGCGCGGTCGGCACGCGGCGGCTCGGCACCGATACGCCGGTCACGATCAACGACAGGTTTCACATCGGCTCCGACACCAAGGCGATGACATCGCTGCTGGCGGGCATGCTGGTCGAGGAGGGCAAGCTTCGCTGGAACACCACCGTGGGCGAGATCTACCCGGAACTGGTCGACAAGATGGGCAAGGGCGTGAAGGACATCACGCTCGAGCAGCTGCTGGCGCATACCAGCGGCATTCCCGGCGATAGCATGTAGCATGTCCCGCTGATCTCCTCCTCGGTGACCGACGAGGCCGCCAATCTCGACGGCATGCGCTACACGCTCGTCACGCGCCTGCTGCCTCTGGCGCTGCACGCCCAGCCCGGCGAGCGCTTCGAATATTCCAACCTGGGCTACACGCTGGCCGGCGCGATCATGGAGAGGGTCACGGGCAAGACCTGGGAAGAGCTGGTCGTCTCCCGCATATTCGATCCCCTGAAACTCACCTCGGCCGGCTTCGGGGCCCAGTCGTCGCTCGGCAGGGTCGATGCGCCGCTCGGCCATGCGCCTGACAAGGACGGCAAGCTCCAGGCCTTCCTGGCCGGTCCGTGGGGTGACAATCCGCTGGTGATCGGGCCGGCCGGCCTGGTGCATATGTCCGTCCTCGACTTCGCGACATGGGCGGCGTGGAATGCCGCCGCAGGCCGCTACGGGCCGCCGCTCGCCAAGCCCGAGACCATAGCCAAGCTGCAGACGAAGGTCGTCGACATGCCGCCGAAACCCGACGCGCCGGTCGGCACGCCGTCGTCGGGCGGCTATGGCCTGGGATGGGGAACGGTCGCGCTGCCGTTTGCGCCGGAGCCGCTGGTGTTCCACGGCGGCTCGAACAACATGAACCTTGCCTACATCGTGCTGCAGCCCAAGCAGGAACTCGGCCTGGTGACGATGACCAATATCAGCGGACCGAAGGCGAACGACGCCCTGATGGCCATCACCGAACTTCTCTATAAACGCTTCGGCACGGATCAGACTCGCGCGACCCAAAAGCCGTGAGCTCCACCGGAGCTTGAAGCCGTTCTCGACGATGCCAGCCGACAAGCCCAGCCGCTTCCCGTCCACCTGGACGTCCAATCCGGGCTTTGGCCATCATGCTCGCCCGCGACGGCGGGGCCCTCGGGTCCCGCCGTTTTCGTTCGGCGTGGACTGAGCGGATTTTCAGTTCTTTCTTCTGCATTGCCATCAACGACAGCCAGTTTACTGTTCAGGCAACCTGCGGGGGAAAGATGTCGGCCACGGCCTTCATCTTGATGTCGGCGTTGGACGAGGTCGACTATGGCCTCATCGTGCTGGACAGTGAGTTCCAGGCGCAGTTCATCAACCGCGCCTTCTATCGGATCTGGGCTTTGCCTGTGCTGTCTGATGCCAGCAGCTACAATTTCGCGGACATTCTCGAGCACGGGCGCCGAACCGGTGCCTACATCACGGCGCCGGCCTCCGTTGAGGATTACGTCCGCCAACGCAAGGGCCGGCTTCGCCTGAGAGACGGCCGCGTGTTGAAATTCAAGTGCAAGGCATTGCCGGATGGCGGTCGCCTGATGACCTTCGACGACGTCTCGGGCTTCGTTCGCACGGCCGAGCAGTTACGCGAACTTGCCAGCATCGATGACCTCACGAAGCTGCCGAACCGGCGGCAGTTTCTCAAGTCGCTGGAAGACGAGTTTGCGCAGGCACACCGATACGACAGGCCGCTGTCGGTGCTCATGATCGATGTCGACCGGTTCAAGCAGATCAACGATCAGCATGGCCATCCTGCCGGAGATGAGCTGCTGCGTGCCATGGCCGAGCGGCTGCGCGGGAGTGTCCGACAGACCGATCTGCTTGGCCGGCTTGGCGGCGACGAATTCGCGGTCGCTCTGTCGAATACCGACATGCCGACCGCTCTTGAATCGGCAGAGCGACTGCGCCGCGAGGTCGCGAATGAAACCTTCCGGATACTGGGAGCACGGATTCAGGTGACGATAAGCGTGGGTGTAGCAACGCGACAAGCGCAGTATGACAGGGCTGCCAAATTGATGCGTCTCGCCGACCAGGCGCTGTATTCGGCCAAATCCGTCGGCCGCAATCGCGTTGCCGCCGGCCCCGACGGCTAGACGGCAAGTCGCTTCTATTTCCGCCTTGGCGCTGTCCGTTTTCTCTTCGTCGCGACCCGACGCGCCGCCGCCAGCGCCAGTCGCGCCCATGTGACGAGCTCATCGGGTTCGTCGAACAGCCGCTCCGGCGCGCGCCAGAAGGAGAGGTCTATGGTGCTGCCTTTCTTTTCGTAGTTGAGGGGCGGAGAGGACTGGGCTTCCTCGAAAGCCTCCCGGTTGTGGTCGTCGACCCGGAGGTAGAGCATGTTGTCCGACACCATCCCGAACATCACCCCGCCGCAGAACACGCCGGTCTTGCCGAACATGCGGCGCAGGGTGACGCGGCCGAGCGGCGCAAGCTGCTCGCGCAGGAACTCGGCAAAGCTGTCGCTGGCAACCATTCTCCGCTGAGCTAACCCGTGCGATCGCCGGCGACAAGACGTTTGGCCGCAAAGTCGATGGGCGCCGCTAGACTTTTCAGGGGGACGGATCACACAACCGAAAGGAAGGCCAGCCTGGATGTGGGATCCAAACGGGACCCCGCAGGGGGCATCACCAACGCTGAGCCGGTCGTGAAGGACCGAGCGGGACGCTGGCCTGCGGCGGATCGAGTGCTGGCGTCTGAGCGGGCAGATCACGTTGACTGAGGCGCACCACGACACCGGCGGCCAAGAAAGCCAGGAGCAGCAGGAGGGACCAGCCGCCACGCCGCAGGAACACGCCTCCTGGCCAAACGCCTGCCGGCACGCGCGGGGGTGTAATTGCGCGCGTGCAAAGAAGTAGTCGCCAGAAGTTGAACCGTCCGCTGTCCATGTGCTCACCGGCTGCCAGGCAGCGCCGGGGATGATAGCACGAGCCTTGGTGCCGTGCGGCTTCCCTGGATCTTGCCTGGATCCTTTCTGCCTACCGCCAGCCGACGCCGGTCAGCGCAATGCTGGGGCCGCCCTCGATCTCTACCATCCGCGCAGCAGCGAACTCGCCCGACACCCCCGCAATCGAGTTTTTGCGCTGTATGGTGCGCAAAAACTCCCGACGAACCGTTCGAAGCGCTCTTTGTCGACGGCCTTCTCGAGGGCTCTATGCCGCTACGAAAGTATTATCTTGCGCACCCCGTAATGCAGGCACCGAGCACTTTTAGTCGTTGACGTTCCTGAGCAATGTTGTGGCGTATACCTGTCGACACTCACCAGCGGAGCATCGACACATGGCTTTCTTTGGAGACCCCTCGACCGGCGACCAGGGTTCCAGCCACCAGAGTTTTTCCGTCGGCCAAAGCAGCTGCGCTCACGGCGCTACCGCCCGCCTTGGGCCGCACGCCGGCGGCGCGGATTGGCGGATCGCTTGCGCAAACAGCGGAACCCTCCGCCATGACCCACCCGCCCGGCTCCACAGGAAATTTGAAGGGGGGCGGAAAGGGCGGAAACCCTGTCCGCCCCTATGCGGTGTGAAGGAATTCCAGGTCACGACGGGCCGCACCTGCGGCTTCGGAGGCATTCTGGTTCGCGGCACCACCTGGCAGGGCCGGTTCTGCGAAGCGCGCAGCACGAAGCAGAATGGCGGATGGGGTGGGATTCGAACCCACGGTGCGCTTGCACGCACGCCGGTTTTCAAGACCGGTGCCTTAAACCGCTCGGCCACCCATCCGGGATGCGCTTGTTACTCCGTCCGAGACGGCCGGTACATATCGGACTGCCGCCATAAATATTGCTAGATTCAGAAGTACTTGGGTATGCTTCTTCATCCACTTTGATCACCGGTTCGCCCGTCATCCCATGATCCTTCGAAGATTGCTGTTCGCTGCCGCGGCGCTGCTGCCGCTGCCGGCGCTGGCCGAGACCGCCGACCCGAAGTTCGCGGCCTGGCTGCGCGGCCTGCGTGCCGAGGCGCTCAAGGCCGGCGTCGACGCGGGCACGCTCGACGCGGCGCTGGGTTCGGTCGAGGAGGTCCCGCGGGTCATGGAACTCGCGCACAACCAGCCCGAATTCAAGATGACGTTCGACCAGTATCTCGCCCTGGTCGTCTCCAACGAGCGCGTCACCCGAGGCCGCGCGCTCTTGCAGGAGAACCGCGCCCTGATCGATCGCTTCGCCGCACCGGCCGGCATTCCGGCCTCGACCGTCGTCGCGCTGTGGGGCATCGAGAGCAACTACGGCACCCGGCTCGGCGATTTCGAGGTCGTGGCGGCCCTGGCGACGCTGGCCTACAACGGCTTTCGCGCACAGTTCTTCCGCAGCCAACTGATCGCGGCGCTCAAGATCGTCTCGCAGGGACATATCGGGCTGCACGCGATGAAGGGCTCGTGGGCGGGCGCGATGGGCCAGTGCCAGTTCATCCCGACGAGCTTTCTCGCCTACGCCGCCGACGGCGATGGTGACGGCCGCATGGACATCTGGACCAACAAGGCCGACGTCTTCGCTTCGATCGTCAACTACCTGCACAAGGTGGGCTGGCGTCCCGGCCTGTCGTGGGGCGAGGAAGTGCCGGCCGGCACGGCAGCGGGGCAGGGCACGCGCATCGTGCGGCCGGCGGGAGCGGGCGGACCTGCCTTCCGCACCACCGAGAATTTCCGCGTCATCCTGCGCTGGAATCAGTCGGATTTCTTTGGCCTGGCCGTCGGACTCCTGTCCGACAAGATCGCGGCGTGATCGCCGCGCCGCGACAGCCTCCTCGGCGCCCTCAAGATCATGTATAGTGGCGCCATCATGCCGCTAGCCCTAGTCAGCCCGCGCCCGGCAGCCCTGACGTTCGTCCAGGCGGCTGCGGTCCTGTTGCTGGCGGCATCGCTTGGCGCCTGCGGCTCGTCGGGCAGCAGGAACGTGGCCCAGCGCGGCACCTACAAGATCGGCGCGCCCTACAAGATCGACGGCGTCACCTACACGCCGCAGGAAGAATTCAACCACGTCGA
>DATHNU010000742.1:0-2858 GCA_035485695.1 Reyranella sp.
GACCTCGGGCAATACCGGCATCGGCCTCGCCTTCGTGGCGGCGGCGCGCGGCTACAAGATGATCTGCACCATGCCCGATTCGATGTCGATCGAGCGGCGCAAGATGCTGCGCTTCCTGGGCGCCCGCCTCGAGCTCACGCCACGCGAAAAGGGCATCAACGGTGCGATCGCCCGTGCCGAAGAGCTGCTGAAGGAAGTGCCCGACAGCTTCATGCCGCAGCAGTTCCAGAACCCGGCCAATCCGGCGGTCCATATACGCACCACGGCCGAGGAGATCTGGCGCGACACCGGCGGCAAGCTGGATATCTTCGTCTCCGGCGTCGGCACCGGGGGCACGGTCACCGGCGTCGGCCAGGCGCTGAAGCCGCGCCTGCCCGGACTCAAGATCGTCGCCGTCGAACCCGAAGCGAGCCCTGTCCTGTCGGGCGGCAAGCACACGCCGCACCCCATCCAGGGCATCGGTGCGGGCATCATCCCCGATATCCTCGACCGCAAGGTCCTCGACGAGATCTTCAAGGTGTCCAACGAGGCGGCCCTCAAGATGGCCAAGGACATGGCGACCCTCGAAGGCATTCCCATCGGCATTTCCGGCGGTGCCGCCGTGGCGGCGGCAATCGACGTCGGCAAGCGCAATCCCGGCAAGAGGATCGTGGTGATCATCCCCGACTTCGCCGAACGCTATCTGTCGACGGTGCTGTTCGAGGGCCTCGACTAGCCGGCATCGTGAGCACGGCGCCGATCGACAGCATCGTGCAATTGGCGTCGCAGCTGGTGGCGACGCCTTCGTGCGGCGGGATCGATTCGCCGCAGGCGGTGCTTGGCATCGTCCATGCCTGGCTCGCAGACAATCATCTGAAGCCGCGTCTGCTGCATGATGGCGAAGGCAAGGACGTCGCCGTGCTGGTCGAGATCGCCGGTGCGGCGCCCGGTCCCGTGCTTTGCCTCGATGCCTGCATCGATACCGCCCCGGCGGGCGACCTTGATCAATGGACCGAGCCGCCTTTCTGCGGCGCCGTGCGTGGTCGACGGCTGCTGGGTCGCGGCTCCGCCGATTCCAAATCAGGCGTCGCCATTCTCGCCCATGTCGCGCGGCACTTGGCCGAACAGTCGATTCCGCGCGGCTTGGTGCACGTGCTGTTCGACGCCGACGAGCACACCGGCCGTTTCGGCGGCGTGCGCGCCTATCTCGAGTCCATCGCGCGGCCGCCAGATGCGGTGTCGCTGGGTTATCCCGGCAACGACTGCATCGTGGTGGGCAGCCGCGGCTTCTTGCGCGCGCGGCTGACCTTTACCGGCAAGGCGGCGCACTCTGGCGAGATCGAACGGACCGGCGTCAATGCGCTGAACAAGGCCGCCGCCTTCGCGCTGAAGGTGGCGGGCGCGACCTTTCCCGAAACGCAGGACGCGGCATTCCCGTTCGGACCTGCCGCAACGGTGACCCACTTGTCGGGCGGCGAAGGGTTCAGCGTCGTGCCCGACCGCGCGACCTGCAACATCGATATCCGCCTGACGCGCGCCTTCGACGGGGCACAGGCCATGCGCTGGGTCGAGGAGATCGCCCATGCGGTCGATAGCCAAAGCCACATCGAGACCATCGACCACTGGCCGGCCTATCTCGTCGATGCGGACCACGGCTTGGCCCGGAGCTTCGTGGCGGCGGCCGAGCGCGCCTTCGGTCGGCGCATCGCCATCGACGTCTGCGGGCCGTCGAACATCGGCAACCTTCTGGCGGCGCGCGGCGTGCCGACGATCTGCGCGCCCGGCGTCAGCTTTGGCAACATGCATGCGGCCAACGAATGGGCCGATATCGACTCGATCGCGCCGGTCTACGCCATGTATTGCGACGCCGCGCTTCGTTTCCTGCGTTAGAGCAAGATCGTCTACGAACCAAAACCAACCTCATCCTGAGGAGCCGCGCGCCGCGCGGCGTCTCGAAGGATGGGCGACACAAGACTGGTTCCCACCCTTCGAGACGCGGCCCTACGGGCCGCTCCTCAGGTGAGGCCGTGTTCAGTCTTCTGCTCTACCCCGGATACCAGCCCGGCTTGCGCTTGTCGCGGAAGCTCGCGAGGCCTTCGTTCGCTTCCTCCTGCTGCCGGGCGCGGGCGTGCTCGTCTATGAGGTCGCGCAGCTCGCCGTCATCTACGAAGGCGCGCGCCGCGGTGAGCGCGCGGAGCTTGGTGGCGGTCGTGGCGCGCGGCGCGTTCATCAGCACGGCTTCGACGATCTTCTCGCCGGCTGCCGCCAGGCCGCCGGTCGGGCAGACCTCGTGCACCAGGCCGAGCCGGCGCGCTTCCTCGGCGCCGAAGCGCTCGCCGGTCAGCGCGTAGCGCCGTACCTGGCGCAGCCCCATCGCTTGGCAGAGCTGCGGCAGGATGATGCCCGCCATCAGGCCCCAG
This sequence comes from Reyranella sp., assembly GCA_035485695.1. Lineage (GTDB taxonomy): Bacteria > Pseudomonadota > Alphaproteobacteria > Reyranellales > Reyranellaceae > Reyranella. The sequence continues at coordinate 2,400 of DATHNU010000742.1, forward strand.
CGCGTCTCGCTGATGGAGAAGATCGCGTCCTCCGACGCCACGACGACGTCGCAGGAAGCGGCGATGCCGGTGCCGCCGCCGAAGCAGCCGCCCTGGATCAATGCCAGGGTCGGCACCGGCGCGGTGTCGAGACGGCGGATGGCCTCGGCGGTCAGCCGGCTCACCGCCTCGTTCTCGGCCGGCGATTGCCTGGCCACGCCGCTGATCCAGGCGAGGTCGGCGCCGGCCTGGAAGTGCCTGCCGTTGCCGCGCAGCACGACGATGCGCAAGCCGGCCTCGCGACCCAGCGCGTCCATCGCATCGTGTAGGCCCTGGATCAGCTCGCCGTTGTAGGCGTTGTTGACCTGCGGGCGGTTCAGCGTGACGGTGGCCACGCCGCGCCGGTCGATCTCCCACAGCACCGTATCATTGGCCATCAATCGGCCTTGAGGTAGCTGTCCTTGAGCGCGATCTTGCCGT
>DATHNU010000743.1:0-2402 GCA_035485695.1 Reyranella sp.
AACGCCTCGTTGAGCTCGATCACGTCGAAGTCGCGCACCGTCATGCCGAGCTTGGCCAGAAGCTTCTGGGTGGCGGGCACCGGGCCGATGCCCATGACCCGAGGCGGCACGCCGGCCGAGACGGTGGCCAGGATGCGCGCGCGCGGCGTCAGGCCGTTGGCCTTGGCGGCGGCCTCGGAGGCGATGATCATGGCGCAGGCGGCGTCGTTGATGCCGGACGAGTTGCCCGCCGTCACCGAGCCGCCGTCGCGGAACGCCGCCGGCAGCTTGGCGAGGATCTCCATCGTGGTGTCGCCGCGCGGATGCTCGTCCTTCTCGACGATGGTCTCGGTCTTGCCCTTCTTGACGCAGACCTTGACGATCTCCCTGTCGAAGAAGCCGCGCTCCTGCGCCGCCTTGCAGCGGCGCTGGCTGCGATAGGCGAAGGCATCCTGATCGGTGCGGCTGATCTGATGCTCGCCTGCCACGTTCTCGGCGGTCTGGCCCATGGCGTCGACGCCGTAGGCCGCCTTCATGCGCGGATTGACGAAGCGCCAACCCAGCACCGTATCCTCGAGCTTCATGGAGCGGTCGAAAGGACCCTCGGCCTTGCCCATGACGTAGGGTGAGCGGGTCATGCCCTCGACGCCGCCGGCGATCATCATGTCGGCCTCGCCGAGCTTCACGGCCCGCGCGGCATGTCCGGCCGCCTCCAGGCCCGAGCCGCACAGGCGGTTGACGGTGGCGCCCGCCACCTCGACCGGCAGGCCGGCTAAAAGCCCCGCCATGCGCGCCACGTTGCGATTGTCCTCGCCCGCCTGGTTGACGCACCCATAGATCACATCGTCGACCGCACCCCAGTCGACGCCCGCATTGCGCCGCATCAGCGCCTTGATGGGATGGGCGGCGAGGTCGTCGACCCGGACCGCGGCAAGGCCGCCATTGTAGCGGCCGACGGGCGTGCGGACGGCGTCGCAGATGAAGGCTTCGGTCATCGTGGGTACTCCCGACACAGATGGTGCTGCCGGGGTAGCATCGCCCCTCAGACTTGCCAATGCCTTAGGGGCAGAGGGGCCATGCGCCGGTCGTTATCCTGTCAGGCCCGGCGAAATACGGCGTACTGGGCGTAGCCGCCATGTGGGCGCTCCAGACAGTGCACCCTGCCCGTGCGGCCGGCGAGCGCCGCCAACTCGGCCGCGAGCTCGTCCCGCGGGCTCACGTGGAACCGTGCCAACCACTGGCGCAAACCGAAGCGAAACCACGACGGCAGCCGCTCCTGGCCACCGAAATCGACGATGTGCAGCTCGCCGCCCGGCTGCAGCCAGATCAGCGCCTGGTCGAGCGCCAACCGCCATTCGGGGATCATCGACAGGCTGTAGGAGAAGAAGATGCGCGAGAAGCAAGGCACGCCGAACAGCCACGCCGGATCGAACGCGGTCGCATCGCCGCGGGCGAGTTCGATGCGGGCCGCGAGCCCGGCCCGCCCGACGACCCGGCGTGCCGTGTCCAGCATCTCGGCCGAGATGTCGATGCCGAAGAACTCGGCCTCCGGCCAGGCGCGGGCGGCAGCCACCAGGTTGCGCGCCGTGCCGCAGCCGATCTCGAGCACCCGGCTGTTGGATGGCGGGGCGAGGCCGTCGATCAGGCGATCGCGCCCCAGCAGGTAGTGCTTGCGCGTCAGGTCGTAGAAATGCCGCTGCCGGCGATAAAGGCGGTCCATGAGGGCCGCGCCGGCGGCGTCGCCCACGTCAGCCTTCGAGGATGTAGAGATGGAAGCCGCCATAGATCGCCGACCGATCGCGTTCGGTGAGCGCGCGCGACGACGCCGCCTCATAGCGCCAGCGCGCGAGCAGCGCCGGGTCGACGCGGCCGGGCAGCAATGACGGTTCGGCGGCGGTGCGGAAGATCACCCGTGCGCCGGGCCGTGCCGTGCGCGTGATCTCGGCCCACAGCGCGGTAAGCTGGGCGTCGGTCATCCAGTCCTGGGCGTCGAGCAGCACGTAGCGGTCGCGCGAGGCGTCGGGGCAGCCGGCGAGATATTCGGTGACGGAGCGGTTCAGCACCTCGACGCGATCGACCCGCGCACGGACCGCGTCGAACTGCTCGCGCCGCAGGTAAGGCGGCAGCGGCCCTTGCGCATCGCGGCTGTAGCGTCGCCCGAACGCCTGCCAGGTGAAGTAGTTGTCGTCGAGGCTGAAGCCGCAGGCCAGGCGCTCCACCCGGGAACGCAGCACCGTGCCCATGTCGCGGCCGCCAGCCAGCGCCTCGTACTGCGCCGGCGGAATGCCGAGCCCGTAGAGCGACAGCCGGTTGGCCGTCGCCCAACGCACCGCGGGCTTGTCGAACAGCGGCACCAGCATGGTCTCGAAGAAGCGCCGCTGCTCGTCCAGCGAACGCGCGCTCAAAAGGTCGCGCAGGTCGAC
>DATHNU010000744.1:0-14843 GCA_035485695.1 Reyranella sp.
GTCGATGTGCGCGGGCTGGAATCGGTGGTGGAGAAGGTGCCGACCTGGAAATGGATGGAGCGGGTCAGCCGCAAGATCTGCGTCGAGTACGGCTCGATCGCGTCGACCTGCAAGGCGCCGCGCACCGGCGCCGAAGTGAAGAAGTGGGGCATCCACGGCACCACCACCAAGGCCATCGCCATCGGCCATGCCGTGCGCGAGGCCCAGCGCAAGCATGAAGACCCGATCGCGGCCATCCTCTCGGTCGAACCGGGCAAGGTCCTTTACAGGGGCAAGGTGGTTGACGTCGAACGCCGAGCCACCGAGGGCTTCCTGCGCGGCCGCACGCGCTGCGACGGCACCGACGAGTTCAAGGGCGCCGCCCTGGAACTCAACTTTCAGAACGAATGGATCGTGGCCTGGCTCGACAAGAAGCCCATTGCCATGTCGCCCGACCTGATCTGCGTGCTCGATTCGGTGTCGGGCGAGGCGGTCGGCACCGAGACCATCCGCTACGGCCAGCGGGTCACTGTGATCGCCCTGCCGCCGCCGCCGGTCTTCCTGTCGGAGAAGGGCCTGAGACATGTCGGTCCGCGCGCTTTCGGCTACGACATCGACTTCAAGAGCGTGTTTGCGTGAGCTTGCGCGATATCACTGCCGACGACATCGAATCGCTCGCCGTCGGTGCCTGGATCCTCGGAACCGGTGGGGGCGGCAATCCCTACCTGCCACTGCTGAACATGCGCGCCCTCTATCGCGACGGCTATCGCGTCCAGCTCATGGACGCGTCCGACCTTGCCGATGACGATTGGGTCGGCGTCGTCGCCAACATGGGCGCACCACTGGTCGGCCAGGAACGGCTGACCGACAGCCGCACCTTGGCCCGCGCCGTCGCGCTGATGGAGGAGCACACGGGCTACCGCTTCGCCGGCCTCATGAGCATGGAAATCGGCGGCGCCAATGGCGTGCGCTCACTGATGGCGGCGGCGCATCTCAAGCGGCCGGTGATCGATTCCGACACGATGGGTCGCGCCTATCCCGAGGCGCAGATGACCTCGGTCGCAGTGGGCGGTCTCAGGCCCTATCCGCTGACGGCGGTCGATGTGCGCGGCCTCGAATCGATCGTCGACAAGGTCCCGACCTGGAAATGGACCGAGCGGGTGGCGCGCAAGATCTGCGTCGAATACGGCTCGGTGGCGGCCACCTGCCAGCCGCCGCGCACCGGTGCAGAGGTCAAGCAGTGGGGCATCCACGGCACGACCACCAAGGCGATTGCCATCGGCCATGCTGTGCGCGAAGCCCAGCGCAAGCACGAGGATCCCGTCGCCGCCATCCTGTCGGTAGAGCCGGGCAAGCTTTTATACAAGGGCAAGGTGATCGACGTCGAACGCCGCGCGACCGAGGGTTTTTTGCGTGGCATCGTGCGCTTCGACGGCATGGACGACTGGCGCGGCTCGGTCATGACCATCAATTTCCAGAACGAATGGATCGTGGCGCAGCGCGACGGCGAGGCCATCGCCATGTCGCCCGACCTGATCTGCGTGCTCGATTCGGTGTCGGGCGAGGCCGTCGGCAGTGAAACCATCCGCTACGGCCAGAGGGTCACGGTAATGGCGCTGCCGCCGCCCGCGGTTTTCCTCTCGCCGCGCGGGCTCGCGCATGTTGGCCCGCGTGCCTTCGGCTATGACCTCGAGTTCAGGAGCGTGTTTAGAACATGAGACGTATCGGCATCGATGTCGGCGGCACCAATACCGACGCCGTCCTGATCGAAGACGGCAAGGTGGCGGGCGCGGTGAAGGCGCCAACCAGCGAGGACGTGACGACGGGCATCCTGGACTCGCTGAAGAGCCTCGCCGCCACCGGCGTGCTGAAGGACTCCGACGGCAAGCTGAAGCGCATCGACGGCGTGATGATCGGCACCACGCATTTCATCAATGCCGTGGTCCAACGCCGTCACCTGACCCAGGTCGCGGCGCTCAGGCTCGGCATGCCGGCCTCGGCCTCGTTGCCGCCGTTCTGCGATTGGCCGGACGATCTTGCCAACCTGGTGAGGGGCGGCGTCTGGATGGTCGAAGGGGGCCACGAGTACGACGGAAGGCCCTTCATGCCGCTCGACGAGCCGGCGGTGACCGCGGCCGCCGAGGAGATGAAGGCGGCAGGGCTCAAATCGGTCGGCATCTCGTCGATCTTCTCGCCACTCGATCCCAGCCATGAGAGAAGGGCTGCCGAGCTGGTTGCGGCCGTCATCCCCGACGCCGCCATCACCTGCTCGTCGGATCTCGGGCGTATCGGCCTGCTCGAGCGCGAGAATGCCGGCCTGCTGAACGCGGCCCTGGCCGATCTCTCGCGCGAGACCATTGCCGCCTTCGAGAAGGCGATCCACGATTCCGGCATCGCCGCGCCGTTGTTCATCACCCAGAACGACGGCACGGTGGCGGAGGCCGGGCAGGCGCGCCGCCTGCCGGTCTATTCCTTCGCCTCGGGCGCCACCAATTCGATGCGCGGCGCCGCCTATCTCTCGGGGCTGGCCGACGCCATGGTGATCGACGTCGGCGGTACCACCACCGACGTCGGCCAGCTCAAGCTCGGCTTTCCGCGCGAGGCCAATTCGGTGGTCAAGGTGGGCGGCGTGCGCACGCTGTTCCGCATGCCCGATCTTCTGTCGATCGGGCTGGGTGGCGGCAGCCATGTGACCCTTGATCCACTGAAAGTGGGGCCGGTGTCGGTCGGCTATCGCCTGCTGCGGGATGGCATCGCCTTCGGCGGCAGCCAGCTCACGACGACGGACATCGCCGTCGCCGCGGGCGTGCTGGCACTCGGCGACCGCAAGAAGGTGGCGCATCTCGATCCCGCGACCTGCGGAAAAGTGTTTGCCGAGGCCGCCCGCATGGCCGAGGAGGCGATCGACCGCATGAAGACGGAAGCGGGTGACGTGCCGCTGATCGCCGTCGGCGGCGGCGCGTTCCTGATCCCGGACAAGCTGCCAGGCGTGTCGCAGGTCATTCATGTCGAGCATGGCGACTGCGCCAATGCCGTGGGCGCTGCGATCGCCCAGGTTTCGGGCGAGTGCGACCAGATCTTCAAGGACATGAGCCGCCGCGACGCCATTGCCGCGGCCCAGGGCATCGCCAACGACCGCGCCGTGGCGGCCGGCGCTGACCGCAAGACGCTCAGCACCATCGAAAGCGAGGACATGCCGCTTGCCTACCTGCCCGGCAACTCGGTGCGGGTGAGGGTGCGTGTCGTGGGTGACGTGGCGGCGTCCTAGCTGAAGGCGTGCGTTTCAACTCCACCTGGTCATCCTGAGTGCAGCGAAGGATCTTATGCCCTTGGCAAGCGGCGATGAGGTTCTTCGCTCCGCTCAGGACGACGGGGAGGAGTCCTGCGATCCGGTGACATGATCTCCTCGGCGAGCGGGCATCGACCTGATACGGTGCCGGCGACTCGAACGAGAGAACATAATGAAATCATCCGTCCTTGCACCTCTCGGCCTCGTCTTTCTGGCCGCCTCCGCCTCGGCCCAGGGCCCGGTCGGGCAGAACCAGCCGCCCGACCAATGGGTCATGAACTGCAATACCGAACGGGGTCGCGACTGCACCGTGTCCGCCATGATCGACGGCGGCCCCAACAACCTGTTGGGCACCTTCCTGATCGTGAGCTATTCGGCGGCCTACACCACGCTCACCGTCGTGGTCGACGGCAACGGGCAGCGGGCCAGCATGCAGGTCGACAACAATCCCTTCGTTTCCACCGACATCTGCACCGGTGGTGCCTGCTCCTTCGTGCAGGGCAAATCCGAAGCGCTCGTGCAGCAGATGCTGACGGGCCAGTCCATCCTCGTGCAAGCCTCGACGCAGGACGACAACATGGCCGGGCCGCTCAATCAGTCGCTGAAAGGCTTTGCCGATCAGTATCGGAGAGCGGTCCAGGCCCAGCAGGGCCGCTGAAGCTGCCCTGCGCCGGATACCTAGCCCAGCAGGTCGGGGTAGTTGATGCTGAGCGGCATGTCGCCGCCATTGAAATAGGCGGAGTAGGCGTGGAAGACTTCGCCCGCCGCGTTGCGACCGAACACGCTGGTGCCCGGCAACTCCGTCTTGTCGACCTTGCAACGTTCGTAGCCGTAGACGACCTCGCCGCGGGCGATCGCCTCGGCCGGAAACGAGACCTGGTAGTCGTAATTGAAACCGCCGGGCGCGGACGACACCCATTTGAATCGCCATCCCTTGCTCTGGCGATAGGCCTCGATCTTGGCGAGCGGCGCGCGCGAGATGACGGCGAAAGTCGCGTCGCGTCGCGCCAGATGCGCGGGCATGCCGTCGAAATGGTCGGCCAGGCGCGAGCAATCGGGGCAGCCCTGCTGCCAGTCCGGCGCGAACATGAAGTGATAGACGATCAGCCGGCCGCGCCCCTCGAACAGCTCGGCGAGGGTCTGCCGGCCGGCCGGCGTGTCGAATTGGTATTCCTGCTCGACCCGCGTCCAGGGCAGCGCGTGGCGTTGCGCGACTACGACCCTGCGGGCCTCCGCCAGCCTCTTTTCCGCCTCGAGCAAGGCCGTGCGCGCGGCCAGCCATTCTTCGCGAGAAACGATCTCGTGCTGCATGATGCGATCTCCCTCAGTTGACCTTGCCGGCCGCGAGCATGCCGTAGTTGCCGACCAGAACCGGCTGGGCGGCGACGGGCGGCTCGAGGCAACGCTCGCGCACACCGCTCGAGAAGGCGCGGAATGTCTCCAGGGCGGACAACGGCGTCGCGCCGTCCTCCAGCGAGGCGAGATGGACGAACGTGTCGTCCGGCAGCCGGAACACCGCGTAGTGCAGTCCTGCCGGCGCCTTTTGCTGTAGCTCGCCGAACACCGCCGCGCTCAGGCGCTGGTTCTCCTCGGCTTGGTCGGGTCTGGCTTTGTAGCGCACCAATGTCCACTTCATGGCTTTAGCTCCATCGTTGGGTTGCTGCCCTGAAGACGAACGGCGGATGGCAAAGGATTCGTAAAAAAGACTGCAGTGCGCGAATCCTTTGACCCGCGCCAAACGTCCTGCTGGCATAGTGGTCCGGCGAAACCGTCAGAGGGGTGCATGAACGACCCGCGCGCAGGCTTCGAACAGCTCCTGGGGGAGCTTCGCCCCAAGCTGCATCGCTATTGCGCCCGCATGACCGGCTCGGTCATCGATGGCGAGGATGTGCTGCAGGAGGCGATGGCCAAGGCGATCGAGGCGTTTCCCAACGCCGGCCCGATCGCCCATCCCGAGGGCTGGCTGTTCCGTATTGCTCACAACGCGGCGCTCGACTTTCTGCGTCGCCGCGCGCGCCAGGAGAATGTCCGTGCCGACGAGGATCTCGACATGATCGCCGATCCCGACAGCGAGATCGACCGCCGCCAGACCGCCGCCGCCAGCCTGCGGACCCTGATGCGCCTGCCGGTCGCCCAGCGCAGCAGCGTCATCCTGATGGACGTGCTCGGCCATTCGCTGGAAGAGATCGCCGTCGTGCTCGACGGCACGGTGCCCGCGGTCAAGGCGGCGCTGCATCGCGGCCGCAATCGGCTGCGCGAGCTGGCAGCCGAGCCGGACGACCGGCCGGCGCCCGTCCTGGCCGCTGCCGACAGGGCACGCCTTGCGGCCTATACGGCGCGCTTCAACGCCCGCGACTTCGACGCCCTGCGCGATCTTCTGGCCGACGAGGTCAGGGTCGAGGTGGTGAACCGCACGCGCCTCAACGGGCGCGGCGAGGCCGGCCGCTACTTCGGCAATTACGGCCAGTCGCGCGACTGGCAGCTGGTCCCCGGGTTGGTCGAGCGGCGGCCGGCGGTGCTGGTGCACGACCCCGAGGACCCGCACGGCGCGCCACTTTACTTCATTCTGCTCGACTGGACGGGTGACCGCCTGCTCAAGGTGCGCGATTTCCGCTACGCCCGCTATGTCACCGACGGCGCCGAATTGATTGATTTCCGCTAGCGCGGCTGCAACCCTCCCTGTCCTCAAGGCTTTGTGATGCCATGCCCACGCCTTAACCCGTGGCATACTGCGACATCAACGTTTGGGAGGAGGTACTGCCAATGCGCACGCTACTCGTTCGTTCCGGTTTCGCCGGTTTGATTGCCGCGTCGTTCCTCGTTGCGGCGCCAGCAGCGTTTGCCGAGATGGTCATGTACAAGGCGACCCTCGCGGCCGCGAGCGAAGTGCCGCCCACCGACAGCAAAGGCAGCGGTGCCCTGACGGCCAGCTACGACACCGCCACCAAGAAGCTGACCTACAGCGCCACCTACAAGGACCTGACCGGCCCCGCCACGGCGGCGCACTTCCACGGTCCAGCTGACGCCAAGACCAATGCCGGCGTTGTCGTGCCGGTGCCGATGCCGGCGAGCGGCGGGATGATGAGCCCGCTGAAGGGCGAAGCCACCCTGACCGACGCGCAGGCGGCCGACCTCGCCGCCGGCAAGTGGTACTTCAACATCCACACCGCGGCCAACAAGGGCGGCGAGATCCGCGGCCAGGTGATGAAGGGCGGCATGTAAAGCGAATTGCCAGGACGCGAGGAGCTAAAAGCTCCTCGCGCTCTGTTGCCTGCGGGCAGCGGCTGCCGCTCAGGGGCCTCTATTCGCCGTCCACGTGTTTCAGTCGCTCGAGGTCGATGATCCGGATCTGCTTTCGCCGGACCTCGATGATGTTCTCCGACTCGAGGCGGTTGAATTCGCGGGTCACCGCCTCGCGGTGCGAGCCGATGCGGGCGGCAATCTCATAATGGGTCGGCGCCGGCAGGATGACGACACCGTTGCGGAAAGCCGTGCCTTCGGTTGCCAGTCGCAAAAGCTCGCGCCGCACGCGCTCGCGCACACCGAGGGCACTCACTTCGAAGACCCGCTCCGACATCTTCCTGATCTTGAACACCAGGAGCTCGATCAGTCGCACCGCGATGTCGGCGTTGCCTCTCAGCACTTCGAAGAACTTCGCTGACGGCATGCGCGCCATCAGACAGTCGGACAGGGCGACGATGGATGCCGAGCGCGGCAGCCGGTCCACGGCGGAGAATTCGCCGAAGATGTCGCCGGCATGCATCTCGGTGAAAATGACCTCGCGGCCGGCCTCGGTGTAGCTGCTGATCCGCACCGCTCCGGCGAGGATGAAGAAAACATCCGTCGTCTGGTCCTGCTCGCCCATAATCTGGGTATGCTTTTCGCAGGCCTGCATCGTGCACAGGCTGGCAACCTGCAAAAGCTCGGCGGGGTGCAGGTCCTCGAAGAGGGAAATAACGCGTAGCTGGGAGGCGTGGCTTGCGTTGGTATTCAAGCGTTGCTCCGGAAGTCGGACATCACGGCCCAAGCATGGCGCATCGTATCCGCCGCGCAACCGGAGTTTCACGGTCGGAGGGCCGGCCAGCGCGAACCAGCGCCGACCGTGCCGCCCCGCAAAACCGTCCGCCCCGGCGACTGTCGGGCGTCAGTCGGCCGTCGACGCGAGCAGCTTGCCGGCCTGCTTGAGGAGTTCGCCCTCGGTCGGGTGATCCATCGATTCGACGCCCACCAGCTTCTTCTTCAGCTCCTCGCCGTGGCCTTCGAGGTACTTCTCGAGATCCTTCTTCGTTCCGCCAGGACCGGCGATCACCCAGGAATCGGCCCCTTCGACGGCGGCCAGGATGGCCTCGAAGTAGGTCCGGTCGTCGCGGACATGTCCGCTGCCCCGGACCTGAGCCTTGTGGTGGATCTGGCGATGGGGTGTGTCGGCGGCGACGCGCCGGGCTTCCATATCCTGGGCCTTGATCAGGTAAATCTTCGCCTGGTGGAAATCGAGCCAGACCACCGCATGCATGGGGGAATGGCGGGGACTGTGCGGCATCGCGGCTCTCCGGTGCTGTTCCCGGGTGAACGCGGGCGCCGTCGGCGGCGTTGCAAATAGGAAGTGGCGGGCGGATGTCCTATTACTGGGTTCGCCGGTAGAGGAAGCAATTGTCGGCCTGGGGCATCTTGATGCCCTTGTAGAAGCTCACCGCCGTCGGCGCCGACAGCAGCAAGGTCGTGGTCGAGCTGCCGCCCGCGGCGGCGCGCGTCTCCTCGATCAGCCGCTTGCCGATGCCCTGGCCCTGGCAGGCCTTGTCGACGGCGAGATCGGAAAGATAGCAGCAGAAACAGAAATCGGTCAGCGAGCGGGCGAAACCGACCAGGCGGCCGTCCTGGCGCGCGGTCACGAACAGGTTGGCGTTGGCCAGCATGCGCTCGACCCGCGCGCGATCCTCGATCGGCCGGTTGAGGCCCGACTTGGCGACAATGTCGATGTACTCGTCGGCGCTGAGATGTTCCTCGCGGGCATACACGGTGGTCATCGGGTCAACCATCTCCTGAGTTCGGCTGCGACTTCGTCCGGCTTTTCCAGCGGGCTCATATGCCCGCAATCCTCGAGCACGACCAGCCGCGACGTCGCGATGTCGGCCGCCATCTCATGGGCGCGGGCGGGCGGAGTCGACTGGTCCTGGCGGCCCACGATCACCACGGTGGGGACGTCGATATCGACCAGCAGCGGCCGGCTGTCGGGCCGTGCCATTATGGCGTGCTGCTCACGCAGGAAGCCTTCGGCGCCGATCTCGCGGGCCATCTCGAGAATGGGCTGGGTGACGGCGGGTTCGTTGAGATGCGAGCGATGGACGATGTGCGGCAGCATCGACGGCTGCACGCCATGGAAACGGCCGATATGGGTCTGTTCGATCGTGCTATGGCGGCGCGCGATCGACTCCGGTGAGTCGGGCGTGGCCTGGGTGTCGATCAGCGCCAGCCGCTCCACCCTCTCGGGCGCGCGCCGCAGGATCTCGAAGGCGACGTAGCCACCCATCGAAAATCCCGCCAAGGCGAAGGTCGGTGGGGCCGCGGCCAGGGCGGCGTCAGCCATGGCGCTCATCCTGTCGTGATGCCAGAGCTCGGGCACGATGCAGTCGGCGATGTCGGAAAGGGCCGCGATCTGATGCTCGAAAACCCGGCGCGTATTCAGCAGGCCGGGCAGCAGGACGAGCGTCGTTCGAGGCATCAGCGATCTTAGATCTGGATCTGGTTGCCCAGCTCGATAGCGCGGTTCGGCGGGATGCGGAAGAAGGTCTTGGTGCCGGAGGCCGAGTGGGAGAGCGAGATGAACCAGTCGCGCCGCCATTTGCCGAGCCGCGAATGCTGGCTTGGGATCAGGGTCTCGCGGCCGAGGAAGAAGCTGGTTTCCATCTCGTCGTAGGCGATGCCGTGCGGCCGGCAGGCACGTAGCGCCTCGGGCACGTCGGGCTGCTCGGTGAAGCCGTAGCGGGCGATCACGGTGTGGAAGCCCTTGCCCAGCCGCTCGCATTCGACCCTGTTGGCCTCCGACACGCGCGGCACGTCCATGGTCTCGACCTGCAGGATGATGACTCGCTCGTGCAGCACCTTGTTGTGCTTGAGATTGTGCAGGAAGGCGGCGGGCGTCTTGCTGGCGTCGGCTGTCAGGAACACGGCGGTGCCGGCGACGCGGTCGGGCGCGCGCTCCATGCGCTCGAGGAACTGGCGCAGCGGCAGCGCGCCTTCACTGAGCTCCGCGGCGACCAGCCGGCGGCCGTTCCGCCAGGTCGTGATCGTGAAGTAGATCAGGCCCGCCACGATCAGCGGCAGCCAGCCGCCGTCGGGGATTTTTAGCGCGTTGGCGATGAAGAAGGCGAGGTCGGGCACGGCGAGCAGGCCGAACGTCAGGACGGCGATCGGCCAGCCCCAGCGCCACACCAGGATCGCCACGGCCATGGCGAGCGCGGCATCGACCAGCATGGCGCCCGTGACCGCCAGGCCATAGGCGCCGGCCAGCGCGCCGGACGAGCCAAAGCCCACCACGAGGGCGACGACGCCTGCCATCAGGATCCAGTTGACCCGCGGGATATAGATCTGGCCGATCGCCGTCTCGGACGTGTGCTGGATCTCCATGCGCGGCAGGTAGCCGAGCTGGATCGCCTGGCGGGTGAGGGAGAACACGCCGGTGATGACCGCCTGCGAGGCGATGACCGTGGCGAGCGTGGAGAGCGCCACCAGGGCGATGATGTATTCCTGAGGCACCAGGTCGAAGAACACCTGATGGATCTCGCCGGGGTTGGTGATGATCAGCGCGCCCTGGCCGAAGTAGTTGAGCAACAGGCCGGGCATGACGAGGCCGAGCCAGGCCATGCGGATCGGCCGGCGGCCGAAATGGCCCATGTCGGCGTAGAGCGCCTCCGCGCCGGTGACGGCCAGCACGATCGAGCCGAAAGTCCAGAAGACGCCCAGCCCCTGGTCGGAGATCAGGCGATAGGCATGGATCGGGTTGATGGCGTAGAGCACCGTGGGGTGCTTGGCGATCTGCCACAGGCCCAGCACGCCCAGCACGACGAACCACAGCAGCATGACCGGCCCGAACAGCCGGCCGACATCGGCGGTGCCGCGCGACTGCAGCAGGAACAACCCGACCAGGATCAGCAGCGCCAGCGGCAAGACGAAGGGCGTGAAGGCCGGGGCGACGGCGGAAAGGCCCTCGACGGCGCTCATTACCGAAATCGCCGGAGTGATGATGGCATCGCCATAGAACAGCGCCAGGCCGACCACGGCGAACAGCGTGATGGCGCGGCGGACGTTGTTGCCCTTGCCGTTCAGCCCGTGCGTGGCGAGCGTCGCCAGGGCGAGCACGCCGCCCTCGCCCTTATTGTCGGCGCGCATGATCAGGGTGACGTACTTGATGGTGACAGTGAGCGTCACCGCCCAGAACAGCACCGAGAGCACGCCTAGCACATGCGCGGGCGTCGGCGCCATGCCGGTTCCATGCAGGAAGGACTCGCGAAGCGCGTAGATCGGGCTGGTGCCGATGTCACCGAACACCACCCCCAGCGCGCCCACGATCAGCCCGGCGGCGGCCTGACTATGGGGCGCGGTCGGGACGTCGGCGGCGACGGACGATGGAGTGAGGGTGGCAGGGGCCATGATATCGAACGCCGCCAGGGTTGGCGGCGGCGCGACGGTTTGCGCCCACGCCTTTCGCCTGTCAACGCGCCAAATCGAGGGGAGTTGCGACGAAAGCGCTTGACTTGGGACCGGCCCGGAGGCGGCCTTGAGCGATGACCGGGCCGGCCCTACCGCACGCCGATGTCAGCGATCCGCGCCTTTATCGCGAAGATTCCTGGCGCCCGCATTTTGCCCGGATGCGCCGCGAGGATCCGGTCCATTACCACGCGCAAAGCCCCTACGGGCCGTACTGGTCGGTGACGCGCTACACCGACATCATGAAGGTCGAGCTCGATCCCGGCACCTATTCGTCGGCCTCGGAGTGGGGCGGCATCCAGATCGCCGACCAGGCCAAGGGCCAGGAGTTGCCCAACTTCATCCGTATGGATCCGCCGCGTCACACCGCGCAACGAAAGACCGTGGCGCCGATCGTGGCGCCGACGAATCTCGCCAACATGGAAACGACGATCCGCCAGCGCACCGAGGCGGTGCTCGACGGCCTGCCGCGCAACCAGCCGTTCGACTGGGTCGACCGCGTCTCGACCGAGCTCACCGCCATGATGCTGGCGACCCTGTTCGACTTTCCCTGGCAGGACCGCCGCAAGCTCACCCACTGGTCGGACGTCGCCATCGCCAACATCGAGGCCTCCGATGCCGTGGTGAAAAGCGAGGCCGAGCGCATGGCCGAGCTCACGCAGATGGCCGAGACCATGGCGGCGCTGTGGCAGGAGCGCGCCGCTGAGCCACCCAAATTCGACCTGATCTCGATGATGGCGCATGCCGAGGCGACGAAGGCCATGCCGATGCGCGAATTCATCGGAAACTTCGCGCTGCTGATCGTGGGCGGCAACGACACGACGCGCAACTCGATGACGGGTGGGCTGATCGCGGTGCTGGAGAATGCGGCCGAGCTCGACAAGGTGCGTGCCGATGCAGGCCTGCTCGACAGCCTGGTCTCGGAGGTCATCCGTTACCAAACGCCAGTGATCCATATGCGGCGCACGGCGACCCGGGACATTGAGCTTGCCGGCCGCGCCATCCGGAAGGGCGACAAGGTTGTCATGTGGTACGTCTCGGGCAATCGTGACGAGGAGGCGATCGACGAGCCCGAGCGTTTCGTGGTCGGCCGGCCCAAGGCGCGCCAGCATCTCGCCTTCGGCGCCGGCATCCATCGCTGCGTCGGCGATCGCCTGGCCGAAATGCAGCTGAAGGTCCTGTGGCAGGAGATCCTGAAGCGCGACCTCGCAATCGAGATCGCGGGCTCGCCGGTGCGGCTCTATTCCAACTTCATTCGCGGCATTCGCTCGCTGCCGGTGGTCATCAAGGGCTGACTCAAGCGGAGCGCGGACCTCCAGGTCCGCCTCATCATGAGCGGACCTGGAGGTCCGCGCTCCGAAGAAGACGCGCTAGCCCTTCCTCACCATCGCGACCCCCGCCGCAAAAGCCTGCTGTAGCAGCCAGACATCGCCTGCAATGGAGACGAAGTCGTAGCCCATGGCGGCGAAGACGGCGCCTTGCCGGGCGTCGACCGACAGGCGCCCGACCGATTTGCCGTGCTTCTTCGCCGCCGCGATCGTCGCCCGCTCGGCCTGTACGAAGTCGGGATGATCGAAGGCGCCAGGCTCGCCCAACGCGACCGAGAGATCGTTGTGGCCGAGCCACAGCATGTCGACGCCGGGCATCGCGGCGATCTCGTCAGCTGCCGCGGCGCCGCGGGGGTCCTCGATCTGCAGGATGATGCAGGTGCGCGCGTTCTGCTCGGCGAAGCGCGGCACCAGAGGTTCGCTGCGCATCGCGAAGCGCTCGTGGCCGAGTCCGAGCGCCACGCCGCGCGTGCCGTTGGGCCAGTATTTGGCGGCGTCCAACACGGCCTTGGCCTGCTCGACCGACGAGACGATTGGCACCATGACGCCGTCGGCGCCGGTATCGAGCGCGCGCGAAATATGATGGCGTTGTTGGCTGGGCACTCGCACGACCAGCGGCAAGGCGGCGGCCTGGCAATAACGCACGACCTGGCGCACGGTATCGAAGCCGTAACCGGTATGCTCCATGTCGAGTACGGCGAAATCGGCGCCCGCCGCCTTCAGGATCTGGCCGATGCCGGGCGTGGCGAACTCGAACAGGAAAGTCCCCACTTTGGTCGTGGGTGTGCCGACCAGCGAGCGCAGGTTTTCGCTTTGCATGTGTTTCCCCCTTGCGGCTGCGATGCTAGCGTTGCCCGTCCCAATTAACACCTGCGTTAGACACACTAGGGAGAGTGCGATGAAGCTCTATTACATGCCCGGCGCCTGCTCGATCGGCATCCATGTCCTGCTCGAGGAAATCGGCAAGCCGTACGACCTGCAGAAAATCGACGGTGCGAAGCAGGAGCAGTACGGGCCGGAGTTCGTGAAGCTCAACCCGAAGTCCAAGGTGCCGACCCTGCAGCGCGACGACGGCTCGGTGCTGACCGAGTTCCCGGCGATCGCCACGTGGCTCGCCCGCAAGAATCCGGAAAAGGGCCTGCTGCCGTCCGACGCCGACGGGGAGGCGAGCGCGCTCGAAGCCATGGACTACGCGGTGTCGACCATGCACATGCAGGGCTTCTCGCGCATGTTCCGGCCGGTGAACTACGCGCCGACCGAAGCCGACCACGACAAGGTCAAGGCGCGCGGCAAGGAGATCATGGAAAAGGGCCTCGCGCTGATGGACAAGACGCTCGAGGGCAAGGAATACCTCACCGGCAAGTTCTCGGTCGCCGATGCCGCTCTCTTCTATGTCGAGTTCTGGGCCGCCGGCCGCATGAAGATGCCGCTGCCCAAGAACTGCGCCGCCCACTACGAGCGCATGAAGAATCGTCCGGCGGTCAAGCGCGTGCTGGAGCAGGAAGGCCTGACAGCGGCCGCATAATGTCATCGCGGGCGGAATAACCCCGCCCTGAAGCGCAGCGAAGGATCTCATGCCGTTTTAAACGGCGATGAGGCCCTTCGCTTACGCTCAGGATGACAGATCTATTTCTCGCCGCGGCTCGCGGCCTCGTGACTGTTTGCGTGGCGGCTCGATGGCCTCAGCGCCGTTGACCGCCGGCGACGTGCGCCCGCTAATCGGGCGTCATGACTCCAGCGCTGCTCTACGGCCTCGTCATCCTGTCGGCGATCGCTCACGCCGTCTGGAATGCGCTGGTGAAGTCGGCCGGCGATCGTGCACTCACCATGGTGGCGATCCGGACCGTCGGCATGATGCTCGGCCTCGTTGCCTTGCCGTTTGTCGACTGGCCTTCGCCGGCGAGCTGGAAATGGCTCGCCGTCACCGCCGTCGTGATGTTCGCCTACTACGCGCTGCTGGTCCGCTCCTACGGCGTGGGCGACATGAGCGTCGTCTATCCGCTGGCGCGCGGGCTGGCGCCGGTGCTGACCACGATTGCGGCGTTCCTGGTGATCGGCGAGGCCTTGAACGCGGGCCAGATCGCCGCCGTCGTGATGATCTCGATCGGCATCATGGCCTTGTCCTTTGGCGCCGGCGCCAGTCGCGCAGCGGTGGGTTTTGCGCTGGCGACCGGCGTCTCCGTCGCGACCTACAGCTTCTTCGCCGGGCTGGGCGTGCGCGCCGCCGGGACGGTGCTGGGCTTTCAGGCCTGCCTGGAGATCGTCACGGGCTTCGGCATGCTCAGCTATGGCGTCGTCGTACGGCGCGCCGACCTCGTGATCTACGCGCGCCGTCACGGCGCGGTCGGGCTATTTGCCGGCGCGGTGTCGGTGGCGGGCTTCCTGGCCTATCTGGTGGCGGCCAAAAGCTTGCCGCTGGGCCCTGTGTCGGCGCTGCGCGAGACCAGCGTGATCTTCGGCGCCGTCCTGGGCACGATCGTGCTCAGGGAAGGTTTTGGGCCGCGCCGCATCGCCGCCGCGGTGCTGGTGACGGTCGGGATCGT
>DATHNU010000745.1:0-2662 GCA_035485695.1 Reyranella sp.
CCGACATGAAGGTGACGCCGATCAGCAGGAAGACCGAGAATTCGTCCTGCCAGTCGGTCGGCTGCGGCGAGAAATAGCGTAGTACGACGCTGTAGGTCAGCACGCAGGAGGCAACGAGAAGGGCGATCGCCGACAGAAAGACGATCGCCCTGTTGAGAAGCTCGAGAGGCTTCACGCGGCCGGAACTTGCTGCGACAGTTTCAGGAACTCGGCATTGCCCGGTGACTTGTCGGCATAGTCCTTCCAGCAGGTGTCGCGCGCCACCGCCTTCCACTTGTCGACCTGCGTCTGGTCGAGATCGAAGGTCTTGATGCCGGCCTTTTCGTAGACCTTGGCGACGGTGACGTCGTCTTCCTTGGACTTCTCGAGGCCGAACTTCTCCATTTGCAGGCCGACTTCCATGATGGCCGTTTGCTGATCCTTGGGCAGGGCGTCAAAGACCTGCTTGGACATCAGCAGCGGCTCGAAGATGAAGAAGAAGCCCTTGCCACGGCCAGTCGTCAGGTTTTTGGCGATCTCTTCCAGGCGGAACGACATCAGGCTGGTCGAGGAGGTCATGGCGACATCCATCGTGCCGGTCTGCATGGCAGCATAGAGTTCGTTCGACGGCATGCTGACCACGGCGGCGCCGGCGCCCTTCAGCATGAGGTCCATTTCGCGGCTGCCGCCGCGCACCTTCAGGCCCTTCACATCGTCGGGCACCAGGATGGGATGGGTGCGGCTTGCCGAACCGCCGGCCTGCCACAGCCAGATGACGGGAACGGCGCCCTTCTCGGCCATCAGGGCGGTGAGGCGCTTGCCGATCTCGGCGTTCTTCCAGGCGTAGGCCTGGTCGAGCGAGCTGATGACGCCCGGCATGAAGCCGATATTGTACTCGCTCACCTCGCCGCCGGCGTAGTTCAGCGGATAGAGCGTCATGTCGAGCGCGCCGCGGCGGATCGCCGAATACTGCGCCACCGTCTTGACCAGCGAGGAGCCGGGATAGACTTCGGCCGTCAAGGCGCCGTTGGTACGCTTGGCGAGCTCGGCCGCGAAGCGGCGGCACATCTGATCGCGGAAATCGCCGCTGTCGATCGTGCCGCCGGGAAACTGATGCGAGATCTTGAGCTGCTTGGCCTGGGCACGGGCGGTGCCGCCGATCCAAGGAGCGGCGAGGGCGGTTGCGGCCGTGGCGGCGAGAAGGCGTCTGCGGGGAAGGGTCATGGGCGGTTCCTCCAGGGTGTCGTTGTTGGCGGGATTGGCTTTCATCTGCCTATCGAAGTCAACCGGGCCGAAGTCAACCGGTCCGAGGCAGTGTGACGCGCGCGATGTAGAATCCGTCGATCCCGCCGCGCTCCGCCCACATCGACGGGAGAGTGCGGATATCGCCTGACGGCGTGATGGCGCCCTCCAGGCCCGGCAGTTCGGCCGGTTCGACGGGCCGGCGGCGCAGGCGTTTGTCGCGCGCCAGCAGCGAGCCGATGCGGGCCGCGCCTTCATCCTCCTGCAGGGAACACACCGCGTAGACCAGCGTGCCGCCCGGCTTCAACAGCTCGACGGCGCTCAGCAGCAGGCGGTCCTGGGCAAGGGTGAGGCGGTCGACATCGTCCTCGCCCTTCAGCCAGGCGATGTCGGGATGACGCCGCAGCGTGCCGGTGCCCGAGCAGGGCGCGTCGAGCAGGACGGCGTCGAACTTCTCCGCCGACGCCCATTTGCCGGCGTCCGCCGTCACCAGTTCGGCGGCGAGCCCGGCGCGCGCCAGGTTGTCGCCCAGCCGGATCATGCGGCGGCCCGAGATGTCGACGGCCGTCACCTGCGCGCCGGCGGCCGCAAGCTGCATCGTCTTGCCGCCGGGCGCCGCGCACAGATCGGCGACGCGCTGGCCCGCGACGTCGCCCAGCAGCTGGGCAGGCAGGGCGGCGGCGGCATCCTGCACCCACCAGGCGCCCTCGGCGAAGCCGGGCAGGTCAACGATGGCCCCGCCGGTCGCGCGGCGGATCGTGCCGGTCGGCAACAGCTCGCCTTCGAGCCGGCCGGCCCAGAACTGGGCGTCGGCGTGCGGCGTGAGGTCGAGCGGCGCCTCGATCAGGTGGGCGGCCGCGATGGCGCGCGTCGTTGTTTCGCCGTAGACGGCCGCCCAGCTCTGCCACAACCAGTGCGGCGTGTTGAGCCGGGCCGGATCGCGTCCGGCCAGCAGGGCGATGCCCTCGCGCGCCACCCGACGCAGCACGGCGTTGGCGAGGCCGCGGAGATGCGGCATGCCGGCATCGACCACCAGCCGCACCGACGTATCGACGGCGGCATGGGCAGGTGTGCCCAGGAACACCAGCTGGGCCGCGCCCAGGCGCAGCACCTGGCGGGCGGTGACGTCGGCAGCCTTGAATGGCCGCTCGATCAGGGCGCCCAGGATTTCGTCGATCTCGCCCAGTCGGCGCAGGGTTGTTGCAAGAAGCAGGCGGACGAAGGCGCGATCGCGCGGCTCGAGGGCGGCGAAGCCCTTGTGGCGGACCAGCGCATCGTCGAGCGGTTGGCCCTTGTCGAGACAGGCGACCAGCACGTCGAGTGCGGCATGCCGGGAAGCGAGCGTGATATCCATTGCGCGGCGCTCATAAACCCGGTTGGCGCTGTTGTCATGGGCCGATATAGTTGGGGTAACAAACAATTTGGAGGGACGGCCATGAAG
>DATHNU010000746.1:0-2952 GCA_035485695.1 Reyranella sp.
TGAGCCGCTTCTGCTCCCCGACAGATGCCCGACACGGTCCAGAGCGACAGGGAGCAGAAGCGGCTCATCCGCATGGCGGAGACCATCTCCAAGGCGCTGCCCTACATGCGCCGGCACAACGACGCCACCTTCGTGGTGAAGTATGGCGGCCACGCCATGACGGATACCAAGCTGGGCGACCTCGTGGCGCGCGACGTCGTGCTGATGAAGCAGGTCGGCATGAACCCGATCGTGGTCCATGGCGGCGGCCCGCAGATCAACAAGATGCTGGACCGCGTCGGTATCAAGAGCACCTTCGTGAACGGGCTGCGCGTCACCGACGCCGCCACCATGGAGATCGTCGAGATGGTGCTGGCCGGCTCGATCAACAAGGCGATCGTGGCCGACATCAACGAATGCGGCGGCATCGCCGTCGGCATCTGCGGCAAGGACGGCAACCTGATCCTCGCCCGCAAGGTCACCGAGATGCGCGATCCCAAGACCGGCGAGCTTCTCAAGGTCGATCTCAAGCAGGTGGGCGAGCCCGCCAAGATCAACGTCATGGTGCTGGAGCAGCTGCGCCGCGCCGATGTCATTCCGGTGGTGGCGCCGATCGGCTTCGGCGTCGACGACGAACTCACCTACAACATCAATGCCGACACCTCGGCCGGCGCCATCGCGGGCGCCATGCGGGCCAAGCGGCTGCTGTTCCTGACCGACGTGCCGGGCGTTTTGGACAAGAACGGCCAGCTCATCGGGGACATCACGGTCGAGCAGGCGCGCGGCCTGATCGCCGACGGCACGATCTCGGGCGGCATGATTCCCAAGGTCGAGAACTGCATCGATGCGGTGAACAGCGGGGTCGAGGCCGCCGTCATCATGGACGGGCGGGTGCCCCATGCCCTGCTGCTGGAAGTCTTCACCGAGGCCGGCGTCGGCACGATGGTGACGCGCAACTGACCGGCCGGCGGCGAGCCCCGCTGGCCGCCCAAGGGCCTTGAAACACCTGATTTCATTGCATATTTAGACGCCATGGCCCTTTTGCCCATCCTCACGGCGCCCGATCCGCGCCTCAAGAAGAAGTCCAAGCCGGTCGAGACGGTCGACGCCGAAGTACGCCAGCTCATGGATGAGATGCTGGAGACCATGTACGCCGCGCCCGGCATTGGCCTGGCGGCGCCGCAGGTCGGCGTCCTGAAGCGGGTGATCGTGCTCGATATCGACCGCGAGGACGTCAAGACCGGCCCGCTGCTGATGGCCAACCCCGAGATCATCGAAGCCTCGGACGAGGACGTGAGCTACGAGGAAGGCTGCCTGTCGGTGCCCGAGCACTATTCCGAGGTTGTCCGCCCGGCCAAGGTTACGGTGCGGTACCTCGACCGCGACGGCGCGCAGCAGGAGATGGCGTGCGAGGGGCTTCTGGCCACCTGCGTGCAGCACGAGATCGACCATCTCGACGGCATCCTGTTCATCGACCGCATCTCCGCGCTCAAGCGCAACATGATCCTGCGCAAGCTTCTCAAGGCGCGGAAGGAGAAGGAGCGCGAGGAGGCCGAGGGCAAGCCGGCGGCCGAGCTCGAGGCGCCGGATCGGGTTCACACCCTCTAGGCTGTTCCTCCGAGGGTGGCATGGAAGTTGCGGCGTCCCTGCCGGCTCAACCGGGGGAGAGTGCCGTGACACCGCAACAGATCGAACTGGTCCAGACGAGCTTCAAGAAGGTCGTGCCGATTGCCGGCACTGCCGCCGACCTGTTCTACGACCGCCTCTTCGAGATCGCGCCCGAAGTGCGATCGATGTTTCCGCAGGACCTCGCCGAGCAGAAGAAGAAGCTGATGGGCATGCTGGGCACGGCCGTCGGCAGCCTGCACAAGCTCGACACGATCCTTCCCGCCGTGCAGGACCTCGGCAAGCGCCACAAGGGCTACGGCGTCACCGCCGCACACTACGCGCCGGTCGGCGCCGCCTTGCTGTGGACCCTGGAGAAGGGCCTCGGCCCCGACTTCACCCCGGAAGTGAAGATGGCCTGGACCGAGACTTATACGGCGCTCGCTGGCGTGATGACGGCGGCTTAGTGCTGGGGGCGCGCCACTCCAGTGGCGCGTCATGTCTTATCGGAGCGCGGACCTCCAGGTCCGCTCATGACCATGATGCGGACCTGGAGGTCCGCGCTCCCAGAAGACGCGCCACTGGAGTGGCGCGCCCCCAGCAACTACTGCGCCGCGATCTTCGCGGCCGCCGGCGCGAAGGCCTGTTCCATCTCGCGGCGGAGCTTCACGGCCGTCAGGCTCTCATCCATCGCCACGTCGGCGTAGGTCAGGGACTGGCCGGCCTTGATGGGCTTCAGGAGCTTGACGTTGTGGGCGAGCCCGAGCGGCAGGCTGCCCAGCCCGGTCGACTTCTCGGCCGGGAACAGCTTGCCGTAGACGGTGTACCCGCCCTCGCCGTCCAGCATTTCGCCGGCCTTGAGGTCGCGTTTTGCCGTGGCGATCACGTCGGCATGGAAGCCGATGGCGCAGCCGGTCGGCTCCTTGCGCAGGCCGATCGAGGCGACCGACATACCGACCTCCAGACCGATCAGGTGCCAGCGCTTGTACATGACGGAGTAGCGGCCCGACGGGTCGGTGCAGAGCATGTACTCCTCGAAGCAGTTCTTCTGGTATTCCGTCGCCGCCTCGAACACGACCCACACGCCCTTGCGGATCTCGTAGGGAATGGCGCGGCCGTCGCGCTCGAGCGAGCTCGCGCACTCGACCTGGCCCTTGTGGTGCAGATGGCCGCCCTCGGAGGCCGGACGCATGACAAAGGGCAGGTCCTCGACCGCACAGGGCGGGAAGGCGAGGCCGTCGGGCGCCGGCGTGAGGCCGGTGGCGTTGGCGACGGCCGTGCTCTCGATGGCGGGCTTGGAGCCGTCGAGGAAGGAGTTGAACATCTTGGGGTTGAGCCCGCCGCGCTTGGCCTGCTCCTCGGTGAGGC
>DATHNU010000747.1:0-2112 GCA_035485695.1 Reyranella sp.
GCCCCCGCTAAAAAACGTCGGAACCTAGATTCCGACGCCCCCTCTAACCTTGAAGACAGTCCGCCAACGCGGCGAAAAATCGTTTAACATCAAAAGGATGCCGCTTTTTCCCCAAGCCGTCAACGAGGGTCTTCAAGGTACCTCTAATAGGTATATATCGACCCTGTGGGATACAAGATGCTGCAATCTAGGCCGTAGGCGCCAGCCGGCCGCCCAGCCGCAGCGGGCGCACCGATCGCGCCAGGCCGGTCCGATCGTCGGTTTCTACCACCGCCGCGCATAAAGTCCCTTCGCCTTCGGCCGGCGCCAGGCGCTCGCCCGGCATCTTCTTCAGGAAGCGCTGCACGGCGATCTCTTTCTTCATGCCGATCACCGAATCATAGTCGCCGCACATGCCGACATCGGTCTGATAGGCGGTACCGCCCGGCAGCACCCACGAATCGGCCGTCGGGATATGGCTGTGCGTGCCCAGCACGGCGGAGACGCGGCCGTCGCAATAGTGGCCCATCGACTGCTTCTCGCTGGTCGCCTCGCCATGGACGTCGATCAGGATGAAGTGCGCCGAGCCGCCGAGACCGTACTTGGCGAGCTCGGCATCGATGGCGCGGAACGGATCGTCGAGCGCGTCCATGAACAGCCGGCACATGACGTTGATGACCACGATCTTCTGGCCGCGCGCCGTCTGGAACAGGTTGGCACCCCAGCCGGGCGTGCCGGGCGGGAAGTTGATCGGCCGCAGCAGCCGCTTGTCCTGCGCGATGTAGGGGATGATCTCGCGCTGGTCCCAGACATGGTTGCCGGTGGTGATGCAGTCGACGCCCGCCTCGTGCAGCTCGCCGCAGATCTTGGCGGTGATGCCGAAGCCCGCCGCCGCGTTCTCGCCGTTGACCGCCACGAAGTCGAGCCCGAGCTCGCGGCGCAGCCGCGGCACCTCCTTGATCACCACATCGCGGCCGGCACGGCCGACGATATCGCCGCAAAACAGAACTTTCATGCGCTAGACAAAGGCGCAAGCACGCCGGTCGGTCAACAACCAATCGAGTGGCTGATCGTCCGGGCCGTGCGGCACTTCCGGCACGAGCTGAGGATCGAAGCCGACGCCCACCGCCGTCACCTCGCGCCGCGTGCGCAGGCCTTTGAGCGTGCGGTCGTAGAAGCCGCCGCCATAGCCCAGCCGCCAGCCCGCCTCGTCGCAGGCCAGCAACGGCACCAGTAGCGCATCGGGCTCCACGGTGTCGCGTCGTGCCGAGGGCTGCAGGGTGCCGAACACGCCGGCCTCGAGGGGATCGCCGGGGCGCCAGGCGCGAAACAGCAGGGGCTTGCCGCGCCCCTGCACGACGGGCAGCGCCATCTGGCAGCCTGAATTGAACAGCTCGACCATGAGCGGCCGGATGTCGATCTCTTCCTTGATCGGCCAGAAACCCGACACGACGGCCGGCGTCTTGAAGGGCGTCTCGCGCCGCAAGGTGGCGAGCAGACCGTCGGCAGCGACGCGGCGTTCATCCTCCGCCAGGGCGCCGCGCCAGGCGAGCATGGCGCTGCGCAGCGTCCGCTTGTCGTCAAGCAGGGTCATGTCGGCAGGAGAAGCAAGGTGGGGCGGCTCCACGATGGGCCGTGATTCGTGAAACCTCCAAGGCCTGCGTAAGCAGGTGGGCACCGTGTAGCCAAGACCACGGTCAAGGCCAGGAACAGTTCCCAGGAGATCTTATTGGCCCCGGGGTTTTAGCAAAACCACGCGCCGCGCAGAAATCCGCCCCGCTCCCAATCTAGGCACTCGGGGCGGGCACCGCAATCTATCCTGCCTCCCCGTTTTACGGGGGAGGTGGCACGTAGGGCCGGAGGGGGAAGGCCACAAAGATGATCTGGAAGATATCAGATCGGAGATTTTCGAGGCCATCGGTGAGGCTTTCCCCCTCCCTGCCTCCCCCGTGTGATGGGGGAGGAGAAGATAAGGACTAAGCCGCGCCGCTTACCTTCTTGCTCATCTTGTCGACGCGCGAGGTGATCAGGTCCTCGAGCGCCGTCGCCAGCGTCTCGGCGCTGTCGGTGGCGCTCGCCCGCGCGCTCTCCGCCGCCTTGGCCATGCCGCGCGCCTCGCGGCTCTCATCGGCC
>DATHNU010000748.1:0-2197 GCA_035485695.1 Reyranella sp.
TCGAGCGTGCCGCCGGTATGGCCCAGCCCGCGGCCGGAGATCATCGGCACGAAGAGGCCGCAGGCCGCCACGATCGGCGCCAGCATCAGGCTCACCTTGTCGCCGACGCCGCCGCTCGAATGCTTGTCGACCACCGGCCCCGGCAGCGCCAGGCTCTTCCATTCGAGCTGCGCACCGGAGCGCATCAGGGCGAGCGTGAGCGCCACCCGCTCGGCCGTCGTCATGCCGCGAAAGAACACCGCCATGGCGAAGGCCGCGACCTGGCCTTCGCTCAGGCTGCCGTCATGGATGCCGTGGCCGACGAAGGCGATCTCTTCGGCTGAAAGCTCGCCGCCGTCGCGTTTCTTGCGGATGATCTCCTGCGGCAGCATGAGTCTATCCGGCGTTGGCTTGCGTCACTCAGAAGCTCCGCACACCGTCAGAAAACACGCCGTGCTTCTCCACGTACTTGTTGTAGGCGGTGATCGCGTCGCGATTCTCTTGGCGCCACTTCTTGCGCTTCGCTTCGGCAAGCTCTTCCATCAAGGCTCGTTCAAGTGTAGCGGAAGGATTGACTCCGGCCACTCGTGCGGCGGCAAGAAGGTCACTGCGCACGCTGACATTCGTGGCGCGTTTTGGAATTGCTCCCGAGCCTTGGCGGCGCATTTGGCACTCCTTCGTCAACGCGCATCTACAACACTATGTATGCGCACGAATAGTGCGCATCAACCTAGCCAGGTGCGCTGCGGTGAGATAATCCTTTACCTGTAGCCTTCCAAAAAAGCGCGCAGCAGGTGTCGCACCTTGCCTGACGCCTCGCGCGCCACGGCCAGGGTCTGTTCGTGGCCGAGCTTGTCGTGCGTCAGGCCCGCCGCGAAGTTGGTCATCAGCGAGACCGCCACCACCTTCAGGCCGGCCTGGCGCGCCAGGATCGTTTCCGGCACGGTCGACATGCCGACCGCGTCGGCACCCAGGGTGCGGGCGGCGCGGATTTCGGCCGGCGTCTCGAAGCTCGGGCCGCAGAACCAGATGTAGACGCCGTCATGGCAAATGATGTTGTTGGCCCGCGCCACCGCCAGCATCTGCTCGACCAGCTTGGGGTCATAGGCATCGACCATATCAACGAAGCGGTCGCTGCCCGCCGCCTCGCCGAACAGCGGATTGACGCCGGTGAAGTTGATGTGGTCAGAGATCACCATCGGCGAGCCCGGCGGCATGTCGAGCCGCAAGCTGCCCGCCGCGTTGGTCTGCAGCAGGGTCTCGCAACCCAGCGCCGCCATGGCGCGGATGGTGCCTTTCATCTCGTCGGCCCTGCCGTGCTCGTAGTAGTGCGCGCGGCCCTGCAGCACGGCGACCGGCGTCGGGCCGACATGGCCCAACACCAATTGGCCGGCATGGCTGCTCACGCCGGTCACGGGGAAGTCCGGCAGCTCGCCGTAGGGAATGGTGGCGACCGCTTTCACGTCCTCGGCAAAGCCGCCCAGGCCCGAGCCCAGCACCACGGCCACTTTCGGCCGGAAGCCTGGAGCGCGGCTGGCGATCACGTCGTTCATGGCTTGGCGAGATGATGAGGGCCGAACGACATCGGCAGGAGCTGGCCCAGGGTCACCGTGCGGTGCAGGCCGTCGGGACCGCAGAGATGAATCGGCAGATCGTCCGACGCGAACTCGCGCAGCTTCTGGCGGCAGCCACCGCAGGGCGTGATGACCTCGGGGCCAGGTCCGATCAGGACGCATTCGAGGACGCGCTTCTGGCCCGCCGCCACCAGGGCGGCGATGGCCCCGGCCTCGGCACACAGGCCCTGCGGGTAGGCCGCGTTCTCGACGTTGCAGCCGCCATGGATCGAGCCGTCCTCGCCGCGCACCGCCGCGCCGACATGGAACTTCGAGTAGGGCGCGTGGGCGTGCAGCATCATCCGGCGCGCCACATGCAGCAGGTCGTCCATCAGTGCTCCTTTTCGTAAGGCACGCCAGCCGCCTTGGGCGCCACGGCGCGGCCGATGAAGCCGGCCAACAGAAACATGGTGAGAAGATAGGGCAAAGCCTGGATCAGTTGCACCGGCACTTCGCCCATGCCCGGCATCTCGACAACCTGCAGCCGGATGGCCACGGCGTCTAGCAGGCCGAAGATCAGGCAGGCGCCGAAGGCCGGGAACGGCCGCCATTTGCCGAAGATGATGGCGGCCAGCGCGATGAAGCCCTGGCCGGCCGTCATGTCG
>DATHNU010000749.1:0-2015 GCA_035485695.1 Reyranella sp.
GAGGTCGTCCGGCCGGACGAATTGCGCATATAGTGCGTCCATGGCGCTCGCGCGGGCGGGATGGCCGTAGTAAATGCGCAGAGACCGAAGAACGCCTCTCGCGGCGCGCAAGCCCCGCAGCAACCTCAAGGCGTCGCCGCTGCCGGCAGCGCGAGCCCCCGTAGCGGCGCCGGCGGAGCGGTCTCCTCGGGCAGGCGGCCGATACCCAGGCGAGCCATTGCCATGCCGAGCCATGGCCACGAGGTGACGACACAGAGCGGCACCGCAAGAACAAGGCCGCCGGCCAGCAGCACGAACACAAAGGGTAAGGCCGCCGGCTGCAGAATGGCGAGGCTCGCGAGAGTAGCACCCCCAAGCACCGTCTGAGGCCACAACTTGCGCAGCGCGGCCGACCACGCGATGGCGTGGCTCTCGCGCACCTGCTCGCTCCAACCGAGAACGCGGTTGAATGGCACGTCGGCCAGTACCAGCGTGTGGCACACCCACATGATCGGCGAAAGCAACAGAGAGAACACGGTTTCCACGACGACGCTCGCCAAGAACCGCCCGGCGCCGCCGAAGCCGCGACGCAGCGCCGGCCGGGTAAGAACGTCGATCATCGTCGCGATCTTGGGCGCGAACCACATCGACAGGATGAGCGTGAGCAGCGGCACGCCATAGCGTGCGTCGACCACCGCGGTCACTGTGGGCGCCGTCGCCAGGACC
Organism: Reyranella sp.; assembly: GCA_035485695.1. Taxonomy (GTDB): domain Bacteria; phylum Pseudomonadota; class Alphaproteobacteria; order Reyranellales; family Reyranellaceae; genus Reyranella. Next base: position 706 of record DATHNU010000749.1, read on the forward strand.
GCCGTGCCGACGAGCAGCAGGCCGATCCAGGCAGGCGAACCGAAGAACATCAGCATGGCGAAGAGGAGCTGGACGCGGCTCACGAAGCGCAGGCCGGGCAGGCCGATGAAGAACAGATATTGCAACGTCCCCTGGCACCAGCGCCGGTCGCGCCCGAGGAATTCGATCAAGGTCGGCGGGTTCTCCTCCCAGCCCAGATCCTCCTCCGGCAGCACGCGTACGTCGTACCCGCCGCGCCGCATCAGCACCGCCTCGATCTGGTCGTGGCTGAGCAGGCCGTGGCCGGCCAGCGGCGGGATCTCGCAATGATGCTTGAACGGCGCCACGCGAATCACTGCGTTGTGGCCCCAGTATGGTCCGCAATCGGCCTGCCACCAAGCGCTGCCCACGGTCCAGGAGCGCAGGCCGAGGCGCATGCCGAACTGGAAGATCCGCGCGAAGGCGCTCGTCGAGGGCATGCCGATCACGAGGCTCTGCAGGATGCCGAGCCTCGGATCGATCTGCATGATGCCGACCAGACGCAGGATGCCTGCGGCGGTCATTAGGCTATCGGCATCGAGCGTCACCATCAAGTCGTGCGCGTCGCCCCAGCGCTCGAGGAAATCGCGGACGTTGCCGGCCTTAAAGCCGGTGTTGGCCTCGCGACGCCGGTAGGTGACCGGAAGGCGGCCCTCCCATTCGTGTGTCAGGCCCCCGAAGGACTGTTCCTCTGCCACCGCAATATCGGGCTGGCTGGTGTCGCTCAGCACATAGACGTGAAAGCGGTCCGCCGCGCCCGCTGCATGGAGACCCTCTATCATGGTCGCGAGATTGCGCACCACCCGCTCCAGCGGCTCGTTGCGCACGCACATCACGATCGCCGTCGACGCCACGATCGCGGGCGGCGGCTCAGTCCGCGCCGCCTGCGGCATCACCACGGCGCTCGGATCGCGGGCGAAGCGCATAATGCAGAAGCCGATGGCGGCGTTCCAGAAGCCGACGGCCAGCCACGGCGTGGTCATGCCGAACAGCACCAGCAGCAGGACATCGACGACCCCGAAGCCGCCTGCCGCCAGCGTCAGGACGCCAAGAACGAGGAGTAGGGCGATCGTGAGCGTGACGAGCGCCAGAAAGACGAGGCGACGCGCCAAAACACGACGGTCACTCAGAAAAGGCGCGCTTGGCAAGTTAATGATCCCCTCGAAAATTCCATGATATCATGCGAGATGAACTGCTCGATCAAATTGCCTTGAGCCTATGAGCGACGCTGCGGCGACTCGTGCACTCTGGTATATTGGCGCGGGCCAAGCTGAAGTCCGCGACGAGAGATT
>DATHNU010000750.1:0-2083 GCA_035485695.1 Reyranella sp.
GATGACGTCGTCCCAACCCAAGGTGTAGCCTTCCCCTCAAGCCGGCAAAAAGCCAACAGCGACTCGACCGTCGCCAACGACGAAAGAGCCAGGGAAGGAATCTCGAGATGGACGCCATGCTCGAAAGATCTGCCATGCGCAAGATCTACATCCGGCTGCTGCCGTTCCTGGTGGTGGCCTACATCCTAGCCTATGTCGACCGCATCAACGTGAGCTTTGCCGCCCTCACCATGCGCGGCGATCTCGACATGTCGGCCGCTGCCTTCGGCTTCGCCGCCGGCACCTTCTACTGGGGCTATTTCCTGTTCGAAGTCCCAAGCAACGTCATCCTCGAGAAGGTGGGCGCGCGGATCTGGATTGCCCGCATCATGATCAGTTGGGGCGTCATTGCCGGCGGCACTGCCTTTGTCACCGGCTCGACCAGCTTCGCCGTGGTGCGCTTCTTCCTGGGTGTCGCCGAGGCCGGGTTCTTCCCGGGCATCGTGCTCTATTTCACCTACTGGTTTCCCAGCCACCATCACGCCCGCATCGTCTCGGGCTTCCTGGTCGGCCTGCCGATCGCGGTGGCGGTCGGCGCGCCGGTCTCTACCGGTATCATGAGCCTCGACGGCCTGTTCGGGCTGAGGGGCTGGCAGCTCATGTACATCGCCGAGGCGATCCCGACGGTGCTCATGGGCGTCGCCACCTTCTTCGTGCTGACCGACCGGCCCGAGCAGGCCAAATTCCTGACGCCCGAGGAGCGTCAGTGGCTGTCGACAAAACTGGCCGCCGAGCGCACAGCCAAAGAGGCGGTGCGGACCTATTCGCTGTGGCAGGCCATGATCAATCCCAAGGTGCTGCTGCTGGCGATCAACTATGTCGGCCTCGGCACGGCGAGCGTGGGCATGGTGATCTTCATCCCGCAGATCATCAAATCGATCGGCCAAACCGACAACATGACGGTCGGCTGGCTGACCATGATCCCCTACATCTGCGGTGCCATCGCGCTTGTGGTGTGGGGCCGCATCTCCGACCACATGAACGAGCGGCGCTGGAACCTGCTGATCGGCTGCGTGCTGGCGACCGTCGGACTGGTGACGGCCGGCCTGACGCTCGGCAGCTATTGGTCGCTGGTCGGCATGTCGATCGCGACGGTGGGGTTTTACGGCTCCAAGGGCCCGTTCTGGGCCATGCCGCCGATGTTTCTCAGCGGCACGGCGCTGGCGGGCGGCATCGCCTGGATCAACTCGATCGGCAATCTCGGCGGCTTCTTCGGCGCCTGGTATGTCGGCGTCATGAAGGATGCGACCGGCAGCTTCGCCGGCGGCCTGTTCGGTCTTGCCCTGCTGTGCCTGGTCGCGTCGGTGGTCTGCGCGCTCTTCCTGCACATCCCCAACCCGACACTATCGGCGGCGCAGAGGGCGGCGGCGCAAAGGGCGGCGGCGCCGGCACAGTAACGGATTTCATTTCATCGTTGGCCGCCACTGCCAACGAAGTGATCGAGTAGGGCGGTTCCGCCAGGGCCGCCTTGGGCGGCGAACCTCAGATGGAGCTGGCGTTCATCGCCGTCGCCGCTGACCGCGAAGTCCTGGCTGAATCAAACGGATTTTGTCGGCCCAGGTGCGGGAGGGAAGCACGTCGTGCGGCACGCTGCCGAGCGTGAGGCGTACCCGCATTTTACAGGCTGGCATACCGCTTGCAGCATTCTCTTCCAGCGGGCGCTGGAGGCGGGAATGCGTCGATCCCGTCAGTCCAACCATCGATTTTGAGGCAGGGCCCGAAATGGCCGCCCGCATCTTGGGCATCTCGCCGCTCAGGCGTTGCCTGGCGCGGTAGCGACAGGAGAAGGCCGTGGCCAAGCCGAAGAAGAAAATGAAGCTGATGGCCTATCTCAAGACCGGGCCGACGGCGATGCACAGCGGTGCGTGGCGCCACCCGGCGACCGAGCTTTCGGACATCTTCGCGCCCGAGCGCTACGAGCACATCGCCCGGGTCCTCGAAGCGGCCTGCTTCGACGGCTGCTTCTACGCGGACACGCTGGGCCTGCCCGACATCTACAAGGACAGCTTCGACACCTACCTGCACTATGGCGGGCAGATCTCCT
>DATHNU010000751.1:0-2936 GCA_035485695.1 Reyranella sp.
CCTCGACCAAGCACGCCATCACCGGCCTCACCAAGTCGACCTCGCTCGACGGTCGCGCGTACGACATCGCCTGCGGCCAGATCGACATCGGCAATGCCGTGACGCCGATGACCGAGCGCATGACCAAGGGCGTGCTGCAGCGCAACGGCACGACGGTGGCCGAGCCGCGCATGGATGTGAGCGCGGTCGCCAACGCCATCGTCTACATGGACAGCCTGCCGCTCGACGCCAACGTGCAGTTCATGACGGTGATGGCGACCAAGATGCCGTTTGTTGGAAGAGGTTAGCGCGTTCCGACGCGCTAACCTCTGGCGGGCGGCAGCGCTTGTAATCAAGCGCGAGAGCCCGCACCGCGCAGAAAAGACAAGATCATGAGCGGGCCTGGAGGCCCGCGGTCCGGCAAGATCAGTATCCAGGGTCTTCCAGGTTCAGCAGCGGGAACGCACTGTGCACGCCGGGCAGGTTGGTCGGCATGGCCGGTGCGATGTAGCTCTTGTCGAGCTGCTTCAGGCTGGTGACGCCCAGAAGGCCCATCACCTCCTTCATCTCCTCCTCCAGAAGCTCGATCACCCTCTCGATGCCGGCAGCGCCCGCGGCCGCCAGGCCGTAGCAATAGAGCCGGCCCATGCCGACCCAGTCGGCGCCCAGGCAGATCGCCTTCACGATATCGCTGCCGCGGCTGTACGAGCCGTCGACGGCGATTTTTGCGCGTCCCTTCACCGCCTCGATCACTTCTGGCAGCACGGCCGTCGAGCCGCGGCCATGATCGAGCTGGCGGCCGCCATGGTTGGAGCAGTAGACCGCCCAGACGCCATGCTGGCACGCGATCTCGGCATCCTCGGCCGTCCCGACGCCCTTCAGCATGAATTTCACGTCGGGATACTTGTCTTTAACCCGCTTGAAGTTCTCCCACGAGAAGGCCGCCTGGTGGTCCTGGCCGGTGGCCGCGGTACGCCACGACTTCACGAAGCGCTTGGCGATGTCGCGCTCGCGCCGCGAATAGACCTGGGTGTCGACGGTGATGCAGAAGGCGTCGTAGCCCGCATCCATCGCCTGCTTCACGCGGTCGGCCACCCATGTGTCGTCGCCGCGCACATAGAGCTGGTAGATCTTGGGTCCGGCGCCGCCCTTGACGATGTCCTCGAGCTTCAAGGTCGTCACCGAGCTGATCAGCATCGCGACATTGCCCGCGCCCGCGCCCTTGGCGACGGTGATGCCGCCGCCGGGTTCGAAGGATTCCAGCGAGCCGACCGGCGCCAGCATCAGCGGCAGGCGCATCTTCTTGCCGAGGATCTCCGACGAGGGATCGATCGTGGACACGTTGCGCAGCACGCGCGGCTTGAAAGCGATCGAATCGAGCGCCATGCGGTTGCGCCTGAGCGTCGTCTCCGTTTCGGTGCCGCCGATCAGGTAATCCCAGATGTTGGGATTGAGGCGGATCTTCGCCGCCTTGACGATCTCGTGCAGCGTCACGAATTCGTTTTCCAGGCCACTCGCCATGATCCCCCCGCGCTTTTGAACAGGTGTCGGTTTTTGCGCGTCCACAGGGCCGCGTCAAACGCGGCGGTTCACGTCAACGCGAGGGCCATTCCGCAACGCGGCCATTGGCGCTAGGCTCGATCCAACGAACAATCGGAGGAAGCATGGCAAGCCAGTCAGCGGCAGTGCAGCAGAGCGCCACGGCGGAAATCCGCGTAAAGCCCATCAACGGCTTCATCGGCGCTGAAATCGAAGGCGTCGACCTCCGCCGGCCGCTGAATCCGGCCCAGTTCAAGGTCGTCCATGACGCGCTGGTCAACTACGAAGTGATCGTGCTGCGCGACCAGGACATCACGGTCGACCAGCAGATGGCGTTCGGCGCCCTGTTCGGCGAGCTCTCGATCCATCCCTTCTCGCCCAATCTCGCCGACAGGCCCGAGGTCATCATCCTCGATTACTCCGACAAGAATCCGCCGGCGCTGACCGACATCTGGCATGTCGACGAGACCTTCCGCGAGACGCCGCCGCTGGCCACCATCCTGCGCGGCAAGACCGTACCCGAGGTCGGCGGCGACACGCTGTTCGCCAGCATGAGTGCCGCCTATCGCGGGCTCTCCGAGCGTATGAAGCAGCACATCCACGGGATGGAGGCACTGCATGATTTCAAGCCGTGGCGACCGCTGTTCGCCCACAGCGACCGCGCCAAGCTGCGCAGGCTCGAGGATGATTTCCCCAACCCCTGGCATCCCGTGGTGCGGGTCCATCCGGTGTCGGGGCGACGGGTTCTCTACGTCAACCAGCAGTTCTGCGTGCGCATAAAGGATCTCAAGACCGACGAGAGCGACACGCTGCTGCACTTCCTCTATCGCCAGGCCACCATCCCCGAGTATCAGCTGCGCGTGAAATGGCAGCCCAACACGCTGGTGATGTGGGACAACCGCTCGGTCCAGCACTACGCCGCGCACGACTACTATCCGGCGCGCCGCACCATGGAGAGGGTGACCGTGAAGGGCGACAGGCCGATGGGCGTCAGCGGCGCGTACACGCCCGACACGGTGGCCGCCAACGGCACGACCAAACCCGCCATCGCCGAGGGCACCCGGCCCGGACCCAAGCGCGCCTTCGATCGCTACTGACATGGGCGCGTCCCGACGCGCTGCGCTACTTGGCCTCGGTGCATTGCTGGCGCCGAGCACCTTGCGGGCCCAGGCCGCGTGGCCCAGCCAACCCATAAAGATGGTTGTGCCTTACCCGCCCGGCGCGCTGACCGACGTCCTGGGCCGGCTGGTCGGGGAGCGGATCACGGCGGCGTTTGGGCAGCCCGTGATCGTCGACAACAAGGCGGGCGCCGCCACCCAGCTTGGCGCCGCCTATGTCGCCAAGCAGCCGGCCGACGGCTACACGCTGCTGCTCGCCACCGTCACCACCCTCTGCATCTCGCCGGCGCTCTACGCCAA
>DATHNU010000752.1:0-3534 GCA_035485695.1 Reyranella sp.
GCTGCATGGCGGGCGCATGTCGATGTGGGACAGCCTCCGCCTGGTGGTCGCCACCGTGGTTTCCAACGCCTCGGGCGTCGCCGTCGGCATGGAGGCCGGCTACGCCCAGCTGGGCTCCGGCGTGTTCTCCAAGGTCGGGCAGTATTTCAGGCTGCGTCGCTCCGACCTGCGCATCTTCGTCGGCGCCGGCGCCGCCGCCGCCATCGCCGCGGCCTTCAACGCACCGCTGGCCGGCGCCTTCTACGGCTACGAGCTGATCCTGGGCAGCTATGCCGTGCGGCCGCTGGCGCCGGTGGCGGCCGCGGCGCTCGCCGCCACGCTCACCCTGCGCGCGCTCATGGACCCGGCGCCGCTGTTCGGCGTCGGCGTCATCTATCATTTCAGCCAATGGCTCTATCTGCTGTTCGCGCTGCTCGGCATCCTGGCCGCGGGCTTCAGCGTGCTGGCGATGCAGGCGGTGACCTGGTCGGAGCGCGGGCTGCGCCGCCTGCGCCTGCCGCAATGGCTGCGGCCGGCCGTCGGCGGCCTGCTGGTGAGCGGCATCGCGCTCCTGGTGCCGCAGGTCCTGGGCAGCGGCCATGGCGCCATCCAGCTCGTGTTCGACGGCGATTTCACCCTGCCTTTGCTGCTGCTCCTGCTGGTCGCCAAGCTTCTCGCGTCGGCGGTCTCGCTGGGCGCGGGCTTTCGCGGCGGCATGTTCAGCTCGTCGCTGTTGCTGGGCTGCCTGTTCGGCGCGGCCTTCGCCGACGTCGCGACCTACTTCCTGCCCCACCTGGTCGAGCAGCACACGACCCTGATGATGGTCGGCATGGGGTCGGTCGCGGCGGCGGTGATCGGCGCGCCGCTCACCATGGTGTTCCTCGTGCTGGAAGGCACCGGCAACTTCCCGGTGACGGTGGGCGTGCTGGTGGGCGTGGTCTTCGCCTCGACGATCGTGCGCCTCACCTTCGGCTATTCCTTCTCGACCTGGCGCTTTCATCAGCGCGGCATCGGCATCCGCAGCCCGCACGATATCGGCTGGCTGGCCGACCTCACGGCGGGCCGGTTGATGCGAGCCGATCCCAAGGTCGTGCCCGAGACGATGCCGCTTGCCGAACTGCGCGAGAAGTATCCGCCGGGCAGCACCAAGCGCGTGTTCGTCGTGTCCGACAGCGGCGCCTTCACCGGCAGCCTCGACATCGCCGCCCTGCATGACGCGCCGCCCGAGGAAGAGCCCGACCGCCGCATCGCCGGTGATTTCGCCAGCGACCCCGATCTCTTCCTGCTGCCCTTCGAGAACGTCCGCACGGCGCTCCTGCGCTTCGAGGAAAAGGAGGTCGAGACGCTGCCGGTGCTGGAGTCCGGCAGCGACCGCGGCGTGGTGGGCTATCTCACCGAACAATATGCGCTTCGCCGCTACAACCAGGAGCTCGAGCGCCGCCGCACCGCCGACCTCGGCGAACGCGATCTGTTCTCGATCGCCGAGCCGCCGGGCTAGCGTCGACTTCGAAGTGCTGTATCCGCAAGTCGTCACTTCCCCGGTGATTTTCGGTCGTCTCGACCGAGGGCCGCAGGCCCGAGCGGAGAGACCTTCTCTCCACGACAAGCGACCTATCGTGGAGAGAAGGTCTCTCCGCTCCGCGCTTCGCGCTCCGGTCGAGACGACGGAAAATCGAGACATGCCACCTTCCCCGTAAGACGGGGGGAGGCGGTGATTGAGACTCACACCGCCGTTCTTGGATGGCGATGGCCGATCACCAGCACGCAGACCGTGCCGATGGCGGCGGTGAGGGCGATCGGCATCAGCGCCAGCGGGAAGCTGCCGGTCTCGGCCTGGATCCAGCCAAGCAGGTAGTTGAAGAAGAAGCTGGAGAGGTTGCCGAGCGCGTTGATCTGCGCCAGTCCGGCGGCCGCCGACGCCGCACCCAGCCATTCCGAGCAGATCGCCCAGAACGGGCCCTTGCTGGCGTAGGTGCCGGCGGCGATCAGGGTCAGCAGCGGGATCATGGCCCACAGGCTATGGATGGCGAAGAAGGTCCCCACCATGGCGAGCGCCATCCAGCCCAGCGGCAAGGCGTTGTGCCACACGCGCTCGCCGCTCCTGTCGGAGCTCTTGCCCCACAGGATCATCCAGACCGCGGCGATGCCGAAGGGTACTGCGTTCACCAGTCCGGTCTCCCAGTTGGTGAGGCCGAACGATTTCACGAGCTGCGGCATCCACAGCGCCAGGGAAGTCGAAGCGCCGGATGCGCCGGCATAGACCAGCGCCAGGATCAGCACGTACTTGTTGGATATGATGCGCCACACCGACGGGTGGCTGATGCGCGGCGCGCGCTGGGCTTCCCCGGCAAGCTTGGTGGCGAGCCATTGGCGCTGCTCCGGCGCCAGCCACGTCGCATGCTCGGGCCGATCGGTCAGCCAGACGAAGGCGGCGATTCCCAGCAGCACGGCTGGCGCTGCCTCGAGCAGGAAGATCCACTGCCAGCCCCCCAGTCCCAGGATGCCGTCCATGTAGAGGATGGCGCCGGAGATCGGTGAGCCTATGAGGCCGGCCACCGGGATCGCCACCATGAAGATGCCGACGATGGTGGCGCGGTAGCGCGCCGGATACCAATAGGTGAAATAAAGGATCACGCCGGGAAAGAAGCCGGCTTCGGCGACGCCCAGCAGGAAGCGCAGCACCAGGAAGGAGGTCGGCCCGCCGATCAGGGCGAAGGCCGCCGAGACGAGACCCCAGGTGATCATGATGCGCGCGATCCAGGTGCGCGCGCCGAAGCGCTGCAGGGCGAGGTTGCTCGGCACCTCGAAGATGAAATAGCCGATGAAGAAGATGCCGGCGCCCAGGCCGTAGGTCTTGGGATCGATGCCGACTGCCTTGTTCATCTGCAGGGCGGCGAAGCCCACGTTCACCCGGTCGATATAGGCGATCAGGTAGGCGGCCAGCAGGAACGGCATCAGGCGCCACGATACGCGACGCATCGTGGTCGCCTCGAGCTGCTGCTCGGGGCTCAGGGTGGGCATCTCGTTGTTTCCTCCGCTTTTGTTGCCGCCAGCGTAACATCGGGCCGCGAGCAACCCTAGGCGCCGGGCGAGGGGCTGCAATGCGTGCACGGCCCGGGCAAGGCCATGCACCGCTTGAAATAGTGTACGGCGCGTGGTGTCGATAAATTCCAGACATGCCTGCTCACGAGCACCACGGTCACGATCACGCGCCTGGCCACAGCCACGCCCATGGTCACGCGCACAGCCACGGTCCGGCGAACTACGACCGTGCTTTTGCCATCGGGATCGCCCTCAATGTCGGCTTCGTCGTCGTCGAGGCAGTGTATGGCATTGCCGCCAACTCGCTCGCCCTGCTGGCCGACGCCGGCCACAACCTCGGCGATGTTCTGGGACTGGTGATGGCGTGGGGCGCGGCAACGCTGGTGCGGCGCCGCCCGACGGCGCGCTACACCTACGGGCTGAAGCGCAGCTCGATCCTGGTGTCGCTGGCCAATGCCGGGCTGCTGCTGCTCGCCGTCGGCGCCATCGTGTGGGAGGCAGTGCAGCGCCTCG
>DATHNU010000753.1:0-4652 GCA_035485695.1 Reyranella sp.
CCATTACATCTGCCCGCAGCAGGTGGAGGAGGCGCTGATGTCGGGAATCACCTCCATGCTCGGCGGTGGCACAGGGCCGGCACATGGCACCTTCGCCACCACCTGCACCCCGGGGCCGTGGCACATCGGGCGCATGATCCAGGCTGCGGACGGATTGCCGGTGAATCTCGGCTTCGCGGGCAAGGGCAACACCAGCAAGCCCGCCGGCCTCAAGGAGCAGATCGAGGGCGGCGCCTGCGGGTTGAAGCTCCACGAGGACTGGGGCACCACGCCCGCGGCGATCGACAACTGCCTGACCGTCGCCGACCGCATGGACGTGCAGGTGGCGATCCACACCGACACGCTGAACGAATCGGGCTTCGTCGAGACCACGCGGGCCGCCTTCAAGGGCCGCGCCATCGCCACCTTCCACACCGAGGGCGCGGGCGGCGGCCACGCACCCGACATCATCCGGCTGTGCGGCGAGAAGAACGTGCTGCCGAGCTCGACCAACCCGACCATGCCCTACACGGTCAACACCGTGGACGAGCATCTCGACATGCTGATGGTCTGCCATCATCTCGATCCGGCGATCCCCGAGGACGTGGCTTTCGCCGAAAGCCGCATCCGGCGCGAGACCATCGCCGCCGAGGACATCCTGCACGACCTCGGCGCGTTCTCGATGATGTCGTCCGACAGCCAGGCGATGGGCCGGGTCGGCGAGGTCGTGATCCGCACCTGGCAGACCGCCGACAAGATGAAGAAGCAGCGCGGCCGCTTGAAGGACGAGACCGGCGACAACGACAATGCGCGGGTCAAGCGCTACGTCGCCAAGTACACGATCAATCCCGCCATCACCCACGGCATCTCGCGCCATGTCGGCTCGATCGAAGTCGGCAAGCGCGCCGACATTGTGATCTGGTCGCCCGCGTTCTTCGGCACCAAGCCCGACTGCGTGCTTTTAGGCGGCACGATCGTGGCCGCGCCGATGGGCGATCCCAACGCCTCGATCCCGACGCCGCAGCCCGTGCACTACCGCCCGATGTTCGGCGCCTTCGGCAGGAGTCTTGTCGCGAGCCCCGCGCTGTTCGTCTCGCAGGCTTCGATCGCCAAGGGCGTGGCCAAGAAATGGGGCCTCAGCCGCCCACTGCTGGCGGTGAAGGGCACGCGCAAGATCGGCAAGAAGGACATGGTGCACAACGCACTCTGCCCCAAGATCGAAGTCGATTCCGAAACCTACGAGGTCCGCGCCGACGGCGAGCTTCTGACCTGCGAGCCGGCAACGGTGCTGCCGATGGCGCAACGGTATTTTCTGTTTTGATCATGACTCATTGCTGGGAGCGCGCCACTCCGTGGCGCTTCATTCTCAAGCGGAGCGCGGACCTCCAGGTCCGCATCATACTCATGAGCGGACCTGGAGGTCCGCGCTCCAAGACGCGCCACGGAGTGGCGCGCTCCCAGCAATGAAACGCGCCACCGATGTCGTGCGCGCCGGCCGCTGGCCGGCCGCCGAGCGCAGCGACACCGTCACCCTGCTGTTCGACGACCGCTATCGCCGGCGGCTGCGCATGCTGGGCGATGGCGGGCTCGATTTCCTGCTCGACCTGGTCGAGCCCGTGGTGCTGCACACCGGCGACGGCCTCAAGCTGGAAGAGGGCGGCTTCGTCGAGGTGAAGGCGGCCGAAGAGGACCTGGTCGAGGTGCGCGGCCGCGACGCCGCGTCCTTCGCGCGCCTCGCCTGGCATCTCGGCAATCGCCACCTGCCGACCCAGATCGACGCCGAACGCATCCTGATCCGCGACGATCACGTGATCGTCGACATGCTGAAGGGCCTGGGCGCCCAGGTGCGCAAGGTGCGCGCGCCGTTCGATCCCGAAGGCGGCGCCTACGGCCAGCACAATCACGATCTCGGTCAGCGCCATGGCCCGCTGCACGAAGAGCGCCATGGCTGATCCGCTCTATCGCCTGCTGGCCTGGCTCTCGCCCGCCTATCCGATCGGCGCCTTCAGCTACAGCCACGGCGTCGAGACCGCCGTCGAGGAAGGTTTTATCAAGGACCGAACCTCGTTGGTCGCGTGGCTGGAGAGCGTGCTGCTGCGCGGTACAGGCGCCGTCGACGGCGCGCTGTTCGCCGCCGCCTGGCAGGCCGCCGCCATCGAGGATTGGCCGGCTTTCGACGCCATCGCCGAGCGCGCGGCGGCGTGGCGCGGCACGATGGAGATGGCGCTGGAATCGCGCCAGCAGGGCGGCTCGTTCCTGTCGATCACGCGCACCGCCTGGCCGCACGCCTGGCTTACAGCAGCGCACGAACGGCTGGGCGGGGAGCTGGCCTTGCCGGTGGCCGTGGCGCTCACTGCCGCGGCGCATGGCATCGCGCTCGAGCCGGCGCTGGCCGGCTACCTGCATGCCTTCACCGCCAACCTGATCTCGGCTGCGCTGCGCACCGTGCCGCTCGGCCAAACCGACGGCCAGCTGGCGCTGGCCGCCCTGGAAAGGGCGGTGAACGAAGCTGCCCAAGCGGCTATGGTCGTGGCCTCGCTCGACGAAGTCGGCACGGCTGCGCCGCTGCTCGACTGGTGCTCGCTCCGGCACGAGACGCAGTACACGAGGCTGTTCCGCTCATGACCCTTCCCGTCGTGCTCTCGCTCGTGCTGGCGTTTCTGGCCGCGGCCCACGCCTGGTGGGCCGTGGGCGGCATCTGGCCCGCCGCCAGCGAGCCTGACCTGGCGCGCGCGGTGATCGGTGACGGGCGCAGTCGCATGCCGCCACCTTGGCAGTGCGTTGCCGTGGCGGGGGCGCTGGCCATCGTCGCTGCTTGGCCGTGGGTGATCGTGATCTGGCCGGACGAGTCCCTCGTGCTGATCGGTTCGGTCGTGATCGGCGCGGTTTTCTTCATCCGCGGCACCGCGGGCTATAGCGCGCGCTGGCGGACACGCTCCAAGGACGAGCCGTTCCGCACCCGCGACTTCTACATTTATTCGCCGCTCTGCCTGGCGCTGGGCGTGGCCTTCATCGCGCTGCTGACGCGGGAGATGCATTGATGGATTTGCGCGGTCCCCTCAGGGTGGGCGTCGGTGGTCCTGTCGGCTCCGGCAAGACGGCCCTGGTTGAGCGCCTGTGCAAGACGATGCGCGACGACTACGACATCGCCGTCGTCACCAACGATATCTACACCAAGGAGGATGCCGAGTTTTTAACGCGCGCCGGCGCGCTCGAGCCCGACCGTATCGTGGGCGTCGAGACCGGCGGCTGCCCGCACACCGCGATCCGCGAGGATGCCTCGATCAATCTCGCGGCGGTGTCGGACATCGTGCGCAAATGGCCCAAGCTCGAGATCGTGTTCGTCGAATCGGGCGGCGACAACCTGGCTGCCACCTTCTCGCCCGAGCTGGCCGATCTCACGATCTACGTGATCGACGTGGCGGCCGGCGAGAAGATCCCGCGCAAGGGCGGGCCTGGCATCACTAGGTCGGACCTGCTGGTGATCAACAAGATCGACCTGGCGCCGTTGGTGGGCGCCAACCTCGACGTCATGGACCGCGATGCGCGCCGCATGCGCGGCGCTCGGCCGTTCCTCTTTTCCAATCTCAAGGAGAACAAGGGCGTGGCGGAGGTCGCCGCCTTCATCGTGCGCCAGGGCGGGCTGCCGGCCCGTTGACAGCGCGTGAGCAGCTGCCGGTTTTGCGGGCATAAAACTGCCTGTTGTCGAGGCGGCCTCACCGATGCCGGTTTGCGAGACCGGCGATCTCATAATAGGCGAGGTGCCCGCGGCGGCGGCCACTTCCCCGTCGGCGACGCGTACGTTCGAGGGGCTCTGCGGCCTTGGCTACGGCTGTGAACGCCGTAAAGCCGCGACGGGCGGCTACATATTGGGGGTCGCGATGAAAATACCACTTTAGATGTCCTGGCGCGTGTCGGAGTCCTTGGCCGGACCACCGACAAAAAGTTATCCCGCCCATTAGCAGGCATTTGGCACGGCTTTCGCTGTCTTCGTGCCGACGGGGGGTTTCCGTCGAAAACAAGGAGAGCGGGATGAAGTTGGGATCAATTATGAGGACGGGCCTCGTCGCCGCCGGCTTGCTGGCCGGGGTGGCGGGCAATGCGTTTGCGCAGGCGCCGCCGATCAAGGTCGGCATTCTGCACTCGCTGTCCGGCACGATGGCGATCAGCGAGACGACCCTGAAGGACGTCATGCTGATGCTGATCGAGGAGCAGAACAAGAAGGGCGGCGTGCTCGGCCGCAAGCTCGAGGCCGTCGTCGTCGATCCGGCGTCGAACTGGCCGCTGTTCGCCGAGAAGGCGCGCGAGCTCCTGCAGAAGGACAAGGTCGCGGCGGTGTTCGGTTGCTGGACGTCGGTCAGCCGCAAGTCGGTGCTGCCGGTGTTCGAGGAGCTGAACGGCCTGCTGTTCTACCCCGTCCAGTACGAGGGCGAGGAAAGCCAGCGCAACGTGTTCTATACCGGCGCGGCGCCCAACCAGCAGGCGATCCCGGCCGTCGACTATCTGATGGCCAATGAAAAGGTGCAGCGCTGGGTCCTGGCCGGCACCGACTACGTCTATCCGCGCACGACCAACAAGATCCTCGAGGCGTACCTCAAGCTGAAGGGCGTCAAGCAGGAAGACATCATGATCAACTACACGCCGTTCGGTCATTCCGACTGGCAGTCGATCGT
>DATHNU010000754.1:0-2551 GCA_035485695.1 Reyranella sp.
CCCTTCGGCCGCGAGGTCGATCAGCTCCTTGCTGGCGGCGATCTCCACCTCGACCTCGGGATAGGCCTGGCAGAAGGACGCGATCAGACGCTCCAGCAGGATCGGCACCATGGCGTGCGGCATCGACAGACGCAGCAGTCCGGCCGGCCGCTGTCCGAGGTCATGGGCGACCGCGCTGGCGGCGACCAGCTCCTCGAAGGCGGGCTTTGCGCGCGAGAGGAATCGTTCGCCGGCCTCGGTCAGGCCGACGCTGCGCGTGGTGCGGATGAAGAGCGCCGCGCCGATGCGCGCCTCGAGGGCGCGTACCGCCTGGCTCATCGCCGAGGGAGTCACCCCAAGCATCGCGGCGGCGCGGCGGAAGCTGCGGTGCTGGGCAACGCTCAGGAACGCCTCCACGCCGTCGAGCGCGCCTTGCCGGACTGTGAAGTTCTGCTTCATGGCCCGTCAACATTATCGCGGATAGTCGCTCGCCGGAAGCGCTCCCATGTCTGGCTGAGGATCCGAAGCCCTGGAGGAATGCGGCCATGATCGATGTTCTCGAGGACGTGCGCGACCACTATCGCGCGACCGGCCTGACCGGGCGGCTGAAGACGGCGCTGTTGGCCCTTGGACCGGAAGACCGGCACCTCACGCCCCAGGAGCTTGCCAACCTCGACCAGTTTCACACCCGCGGGCTCGCGGCGACCGCCGAGCTTGGCAAGCTGGCCGGGCTTACCGCCGGCATGTCGGTTCTCGACGTGGGCTCGGGCGTCGGCGGGCCGGCGCGCTTTCTGGCCGCGACCTGTGGCTGCCGGGTTACGGGCATCGACCTCAGCGAGCCGTTCGTCGAGGCCGCGCGCTATCTGACCGGGCGCACGGGCCAGGGCGGACAGGTGTCGTTCGAGACCGCCAGCGCGCTCGAGCTTCCGTTTGAGGCAGGCCGTTTCGACGTCGTGTTGCTGCAGCATGTGGCGATGAACATCGCCGACCGGCCGCGGCTTTATCGCGAGATCCGCCGCGTGCTGAAGCCGGGTGGACGTTTGGCGACCTTCGACGTCGTGTTGACCGGCGGCGAGCCGCACTATCCGGTCCCCTGGGCGCGGACGCCGGCCACGAGCTTTCTCCTGACAGAAGCTGCGACACGGGCGGCGATCGAGCCGGCCGGTTTCCGCACGCTGGCCTGGCACGACGACACCGAGGCCGCCAAAGCCTGGATCGTCCAGCTGCGCGCGTCGGGTCCGCCGCCTTCGCCCAATCTCGGCGTGGTGATGGGGCCGGACTTCGCGCAGCTCGCCGCCAACCTGGGACGAAATCTCCTGGAAGGCCGGATCGGCATCCTGACCGCCGTGTTCGAGGCCGCATCGATCGACACCTGAGGGGAATCCGAATGTCGGCCAGGGCTGTCGCATATGCCAATTTCCGTCGTCTCGACCGAGGCCCGGAGGGCCGAGTGGAGAGACCTACTCTCCACGATAAGCCGCTTATCGCAGAGAGAAGGTCTCTCCACTCCGCGTGGAGTTTACCTCGAGCGAAGTCGAGGGGCGCTCCGGTCGAGACGACGGAATCCCCAAATGCGATAGCCCTGGGATGCCGGCGGGCATCTGCCGAGTTCGCACGGAGGGCGCCATGACTGTCCAGACGTCTCGATCGCCGGGCGCCGCAATCCGGTTGACCGCCACCGCCGCGCACCCCGCTGCCGTGCCGCGCCAGGCCTGGCTGATGGTCGCCCTCCTGTTCCTGTTCATGATGATCAACTTCGCCGACAAGGCGGTGGTCGGCATCGCCGCGGTGCCGATCATGGACGAGCTGCATCTCGGCCCGCGCGAGTTCGGCCTGCTCGGCTCGAGCTTCTTCCTGCTGTTTGCGGTCTCCGCGATCGTCACCGGCTTCATCGTCAACCGGGTCGAGACGCGCTGGGCGCTGCTAGTCATGGGGCTGGTATGGGCCTTGACCCAGTTCCCGATGCTGGGCAACGCGGGCTTTGCCACGATCATCGCCGCGCGCATCGCGCTCGGCGCCGGCGAGGGGCCGGCTTTTCCGGTGGCCTTGCACTCGGCCTACAAATGGTTTCCCAACGAGCAGCGGACCGTGCCTACCGCCATCGTGGCGCAAGGCGCCGGAATCGGCATCATGGTGGCGCTGCCGCTGCTCAACTGGGTCATCGTCCGTTATTCCTGGCATTGGGCCTTCGGTGTGCTCGGCATTGCCGGCCTCGTCTGGTCGGCGGTGTGGTTCGTGCTCGGCCGCGAAGGCCCGCTGACGGCCGCCGCCGCTGCCGCCGCCCGGGCGACGACCAGGGAGCAGGCGCCCGACCGGATCGCCTACCGAGAGCTGTTGCTCAGCCCGACGATCCTGGCCTGCTGGGCCGCCAATTTCGGCGCCTACTGGGGCCTCTCGCAGGCGCTGTCGTGGCAGGGCGCGTTTCTGATCAAGGGGCTCGGGCTCGCGCAGGGCTCGATCGGCCTGCTGGGCGCGCTGCCGGCCGGCGCCTCTGTCGTCGCCGTCTTTGCCGCCAGCCGGTATTCGCAGCGCCTGCTGGCGCAGAGCGTGGCGAGCCGGGTGGCGCGCGGCC
>DATHNU010000755.1:0-3407 GCA_035485695.1 Reyranella sp.
CGTGCGCAGGCGCGACTCGCTGCGGCCGGGCGTGCTTCCCGACAAGGCCGTCAGAACGGGCGCGTCGATGCGCTGCTCGGGTGAGGGCGGGTGAGCCATGCGGCGATGAGCTTACCGCATCGGTGCGCGGGTGGTAGAGCCTGTCTCCCTCTCAATTGCTGCGGGCGATCGGGTTATGCCCACTCCACGCCATATTCGCGGCGTAGGCAGCCGCGGGCGACGGACGGAGAAAGCCATTCCTGCTTCGATAGCGCGCCGGGCGGTATTGGCCGGTTCGTTGCTGGCGCTGCCGGCCTTGGCCAACGACGCCGGCTCGGCGCTCGCCGACCTCGAACGCCGCAACGGCGGTCGCCTGGGGGTGGCGGCGCTCGACACGGCAAGCGGCCGCCGGGCCGGCTGGCGCAGCGATGAGCGCTTCCCGATGTCCAGCACCTTCAAGTTCCTGGCCGCTGCGCTTGTCCTGGCGCGCGTCGATCGCGGCGACGAAAGCCTCGATCGCCGCATCGTCTTCTCCGACAAGGATCTCGTCACTTATTCGCCGGTCACCCAGGATCACGTCGGATCCGGCGGCATGTCGGTGGCGGAGATTTGCGAGGCGGCGGTGACGCTGAGCGACAACACGGCGGGCAACCTGCTGCTCGCAAGCTTCGGCGGCCCCCAGGCTCTGACTGCCTATGCGCGCGCCTTGGGTGACAGCTCGACGCGGCTCGACCGTATCGAGACCGAACTCAACGAGGCCACACCCGGTGATCCGCGCGACACCACCACGCCAGCCGCCATGCTGGGCGACATGCAGCGGCTTCTCATCGGCGACGCCTTGTCGGCGGCATCACGCGACCGGCTCATTGGCTGGCTGCTCGCCTGCAAAACCGGCGGCAAGCGACTGCGGGCTGGCCTGCCTTCCGATTGGCGGGTGGGCGACAAGACCGGCGGCGGCAACAACGGAACGGCCAATGACATTGCCGTCGCCTGGCCGCCGGGGCGCGCGCCGATTCTGGTTGCGGTCTACTTCACCGGCTCGACGATTGCCGACGACGCGCGCAGCGCGGTAATCGCCGACGCGGGCCGGATAGCGATCACCGGCCTCTGAGTCGGCGCGGACCGAGGGCCTCCAGGCCCGCTCATGGCTGGGAGCGCGCCACTCCAGTGGCGCTCATAGGCTGTGTGATCCGAAAAGATGCGCCACGGAGTGGCGCGCTCCCAGCAAAGAAAAAAGGCGGGCCTGGAGGCCCGCGGTCCGGCATGACTATCGGAATCCGCTTTAGCGCCGGTTCTTGGGCTCGCCCGGCTGGCGGGGCAGGAAGGCCGTCAGCAGACCCAGCAGCAGCAGGAACGGCGTTACCCGGTAGACCGTCTCGATGCTGGTGAGGTCGGCGAGCTGGCCCAGCGCCGCGGCGCCGAGGCCGCCCAGGCCGAACGAAAAGCCGAAGAACATGCCGGCCACCAGCCCGACCCGGCCCGGCAACAGCTCCTGCGCATAGACCAGGATGGCCGAAAAGGCCGATGCCATGATCATCGCCACCGTGACCGCGAGCACGCCGGTCCAGAACAGGTTGGCGTAGGGCAGCATCAGCGCGAACGGCAGCGCGCCCAGGATCGAGAACCACATCACCGGGATGCGGCCAACCTTGTCGCCCACCGCGCCGCCCGCGATCGTGC
Source organism: Reyranella sp. (assembly GCA_035485695.1). Lineage (GTDB taxonomy): Bacteria > Pseudomonadota > Alphaproteobacteria > Reyranellales > Reyranellaceae > Reyranella. Next base: position 1,660 of record DATHNU010000755.1, read on the forward strand.
CGGCGACGATGCCGACCAGGAAGGCGAACAGGTAGAACTGCGCGGTCTGCACCTCCACGCCGAACTTCGAGATCAGGTAGAAGGTGAAGTAGGAGCCGAGGCTGGCGCTGTAGACGTTCTTGGAGAACAGCAGCGCCACCAGGATGGCCACCGCGGTGATCACGCGTCTGCGCGGCAGCGTCTGCGCCCCGGCGGCCGCGGCCTTGCCGCGCATCGCGGGCTTCGGCGGCGAGCGCCGCTGCTTGTACCAGCCGCCAACCTGGAACAGCACGAGCATGGCGATCAGGGCGGCGCCGGAGAACCACACGATGCTCTGCTGGCCGCGCGGCACGACGATGAAGGCGGCGAGCAGCGGACCTGCGGCCGAGCCCATGTTGCCGCCGACCTGGAACAACGACTGCGCCAGGCCGTAGCGGCCGCCGGCCGCCATGCGCGCCACGCGCGAGGCTTCGGGATGGAACACCGACGAGCCCATGCCGATCAGCGCGGCGGCGAACAGGATCAGGGGATAGGTGTTCGCCTGGGACATCAGCAGCAGGCCGACCAGCGTGAAGCCCATACCGACCATGAGGGAATAGGGCTGGGGTTTCTTGTCGGTGTACAGGCCGACCAGCGGCTGCAGCATCGAGGCGGTGCACTGGAAGGCGAGCGTGATCAGGCCGACCTGGCCAAAGCTCAGGCCGTAGGAATCCTTGAGGATGGGATAGAGCGCCGGCACCAGCGACTGCATCATGTCGTTCAGCAGGTGGCAGAAGCTCAGCGAGAGGATAACCGCGAAGGTCGTGCTGTTGGCCGAGGCCGTGGAGAGAGAGGGTGCCGCGGCCGGTGCCGCTCCTGCGGCCCCAACGCCGGCCGCCATGGTATTATCACTCATCTCGCCAATGTAGCAGGCGAGCCTTTCGGGACCAACGCCGCGGCGGCAGGCCAGCGTTGCATGAGTGACCTCCTGCAGGGAACATGCGATGGCTTCGCCACGTTATCTCCGCTACACACCTTATGATCTTGGAAAACCGCACCCTCACCGACGTGCCGGCGCGCCTCGATCGGCTGCCATGGAGCGCCTTCCATCGGCTGGTGGTGGTGGCGCTGGGCATTACCTGGATTCTCGACGGTCTCGAGGTCACCCTGGCCGGCTCCGTCGCGGCGGCGCTGCAGACCAGCCCGCGGCTTCATCTCACGGCCGAGCAGGTCGGTCTGACCGGGAGCGCCTATCTCGCCGGCGCGGTGCTGGGGTCGCTGTACTTCGGCCATCTCACTGATCGGCTGGGCCGCAAGAAGCTCTTCAATGTCACCTTGGGCGTCTATCTCGTGGCCACCGCGCTCACGGCCTTCTCCTGGGACTTCTACAGTTTCCTGCTCTTCCGTTTCTTCACCGGCGCGGGAATCGGCGGTGAATATTCCGCCATCAACTCGGCGATCCAGGAACTGATCCCGGCCCGCCTGCGCGGCCGCATCGATCTTGCCATCAACGGCAGCTTCTGGGTCGGCGCCGCGGGCGGCGCGCTTCTCTCCGTCGGCTTGCTCGACCCCCATCTGCTCGGCCCCGACCTTGGCTGGCGCCTGGCCTTCGGCAGCGGCGCCGTGCTGGGACTGGTGATCCTCTACCTGCGGCGCTTCCTGCCCGAGAGCCCGCGCTGGCTGATGCTGCACGGCCAGCCGGGCGAGGCCGCACGGGTCGTGGGCGAGATCGAAGCACGTGTCATGGCGAGCGAGCACGTGACCTTGCCGCCGGTGACCGCGACCCTGGC
>DATHNU010000756.1:0-8247 GCA_035485695.1 Reyranella sp.
GGTCGCATTGTCGCCAGGGATGGCGTACTGGTCCCCTGAATTTTGGGGATCGACAATGGCGTCGCGTCAGGCCGTGCTCGGGATGGAGCGGGCCAGCTTCTTCTACGGCTCGGCCCGCGTCTTCGGCGGCGTCTCGTTCCTGCTCGACGGCGCGCGGACGGCGCTGGTCGGCGAGAACGGCGCCGGCAAGTCGACCCTGCTGAAATGCCTCACCGGCGAGCTCGAGCTGAATGGCGGCAACGTGATTCGCTCGCGTGGCCTGCGGGTCGGCGGCGTGCCGCAGGACGTGCCGTCCGGCCTGGCCGATCGGCCGGTGCGCGACGTCCTGCACGACGCCCTGGTCAAGGTCGGGCTGGGCGACGACGACTGGCGCATCGACGTGCTGCTGGACGAGATCGGCGTCGAACAGGAGATTCTGGACAAGCCCTTCGGCACGCTGTCGGGCGGCTGGCAGCGGCTGCTGCTGATCGCGGCGGCGGCGCAGCTGGAAGAGCCCGACATCCTGATCCTCGACGAGCCGACCAACCATCTCGACCTCGCCAACATCAACACCCTGGAGCGCTGGCTCACCGTCGAGTTCACCGTGCCGATGCTGATCGTGAGCCACGACCGCGAGTTTCTCGACCGTGTGACCGAGCGCACCCTGTTCATGCGCAGCGACGGCATGCATGCCTTCAAGACCCGCTTCAGCCAGGCGCGCGAGGAGCTGTTGCGCCGCGATGTCGCCGCCGCGTCGCGGGCGCGGCTGGAGGACAAGGAGATCCGCCGGCTGGAGCAGGCCGCGGCGCGCTACAAGGTCTGGGCGGTCAAGAATCCCGACCTCAACAAGCGCAAGAACGCGGTCGAGACGCGCATCGCCCGCATCGAGAAGGAACGGACGCAGACCTACGTGGCGCGCGAGCGGCGGCTTGAGCTGAGCGACGGCGACATCGACGCCAAGGTGGCGCTGCGCATCGCCGGGCTGGGCATCACCGCACCGGGCAGCGATCGCAAGCTTTTAGCCATCGATCGGCTCGCCGTTGCGGCCGGTGACCGCATTGCGCTGCTGGGAGTCAACGGCGCCGGCAAGTCGACGCTGCTGTCGGCGCTGGCCGGCGCCTTCGACCCGGAGCTCGAGCACTACGACAGCCTGTCTCCCGTGCGTTTCAACCCGGCGTGCCGGCTGGTCTACTTCGACCAGTCCATGCGGGACTTGGCCCTCGACCAGTCGATCCTGGACTACATCGTCGACGTGCCGGGCATCGGCGAGAAGGACGCCGTCCGCTATCTCGCGCCAGCCGGTTTTCCCTTCGCCAAGATCGACGAGCCGATCGGCGTGCTGAGCCATGGCGAGCGCGCGCGACTGGTCTTCCTGAAGATGAAGCTGCTGCGGCCCAATATGTACCTGCTCGACGAGCCCACCAACCATCTCGACATCGAGGGCCAGGAAGACCTCGAGGCGCAGCTCGAGCAGAGCGACGTGTCGTGCCTGTTCGTCTCGCACGACCGCTATTTCACGCGCACCGTGGCGACGCGTTTCCTGGAGATCCGCAAGGGACGGCTGGTCGAAATCGATGATGCCGAGAGCTTCTTCGACTCCTCGGTCGACTGAACTGCAGTACTCTGGGCGGCGTTAGCGGCTCCCGAATGGAAGGGTGGCGAGATGGACCTGCCTCTGGACGATCGACTGCGCATCGGCGTGCAAACCATCCATCGGCGCACGGAGCCGGCGGTCGGTGCATGGCTGCCGACGATCGACGAGATGCGCACGCTGGTCGAGCTGATCGACCGCAGCGGCTATGACTCGCTGTGGGTCGGCGACCACATCTCCTTCCCGCTCTCCATCTTCGATCCCCTGCTCCAGCTCGCCCAGGCCGCAGTCGTGAGCCGCCGCCTGCAGCTCGGCACGGCGGTCTACCTCCTGCCGCTGCGCCATCCCACGCCGGTGGCCAAGCAGGTGTCGACCCTCGATCACCTGACCGAGGGCCGGTTCATCTTCGGCGTCGGCGTCGGCGGCGAGTTTCCCAAGGAATACGAGGCCTGCGGCGTGCCGATCGGCGAGCGTGGCGCACGCCTGTCCGAAAGCCTGGCGGTGCTGCGTGCGCTGTGGAGCGGCAAGCCTGCGTCGTACAAAGGTCGCTTCTTCCAGTTCGAGGACGTGGCGATGCAGCCGCCGCCCCGCCAGGCCGGTGGTCCGCCGATCTGGTGTGGCGGCCGGTCCGACGCTGCATTGCGGCGCATCGGACGGCTGACCGACGGCTGGATGTCCTATGTCGTGACCCCGGATATGTTCCGTGACGGGCTGGCAAAGATCGCCGTGGCAGCGAGCGAATGCGGGCGCGTCTTCGACCGCGGCTTCGGCACGTCCCATCTGCTGTTCACGCGCGTCGACGACACCTACGCAAAAGCACTCGACGCCGCGACCCTCTCCCTCAGCAAGCGCTATGCGATGGACTTCCGCAAGGCCGCCCAGCGCTATTGCGCGCTCGGCCCGCCGGCCGAGGTCGTCGACACCATCCGCCGCTTCCACGCTGTGGGCATCCGTCACCTCATTCTCGACTTCGTCGGCCCGTACGAGGAGCGCTTCACGGAGATCGAGCGCTTCGCGCGCGACGCGCTGCCATTGCTGGCGGACCTGCGCGGGCAATGATCGGCACACCCTTGAGGACATGACCATGCGGCTCGGTATGCTTCTGAACTATTCCGGCAAGCCCGACAGCCTCAAGATGGCGGAGGTGCTCGAGGCCGAACGCCTGGGCTACGATTCCGTGTGGAGCGGCGAGGCCTATGGCACCGACGCGGTGACGCCGACCGCCTGGATCCTGGCCCGCACGACGCGGATCCGCGCCGGCACCGGCATCATGCAGATGCAGGCGCGCACGCCGGCCTGCACCGCGATGACGGCGCTCACTTTGCAGGCGCTGTCGAACAACCGGTTCCTGCTGGGCATCGGCGCCTCGGGGCCGCAGGTGGTCGAGGGCTGGCATGGCGTGCCCTTCGGCAAGCCGATGGCGCGCACGCGCGAATATATCGAGATCCTGCGCAAGATCCTGAAGCGCGAAGCTGCACTTCAGCATGACGGCGAGCTCTACCAGATCCCTTACAAGGGCGCGGGTTCGACCGGCCTCGGCAAGCCATTGAAGAGCATCCTGCACGGCGATCCGCGCATGCCGATCTATGCCGCCTCGATCACGCCGATTGGGCTCAGAACCGCGGGCGAGGTGGCGGACGGCGTGCTGCCCATCTTCATGTCGCCCGAGAAAACAAGGATGGTGCTCGAACCGCTGCTGGCCGGCATCGCCAAGGGCCCAGTGGGCAGAAGCCTCGCGGACTTCGACATCGCGCCCTATGTCCGCATCAGGATGGGATCCGACCTGCAGGCCTGCCGCGATGCCCTGAAGCCCGAGCTCGCCCTCTACATCGGCGGCATGGGCGCTAGAACCAAGAACTTCTACAACGACGTCACCAAGCAGCTGGGCTACGAGGAAGCCGCCGTGAAGATCCAGGATGCCTTTCTCGCAGGCAGGCGCGCCGAGGCGACAGCAGCGGTTCCCGATGCCCTGGTTGACGAAGTCTCCCTGGTCGGCAGCGCTGAGCGCATCAAGGATCGCCTGCAAGCCTGGAAAGAGGCCGGCAAGACGCACGCGGTCGGCTCGATGCTGCTGAGCGGCGCAACGATCGACTCGCTGCGCGTCGCGGCCGAGGCGGTGTTCTGAACGGAGCGCGGACCTCCAGGTCCGCATCCTGGCCTTCGCTGGAGCGCGCCACTCCAGTGGCGCATCTTCGTGGATCACACAGCACATGAGCGCCACTCGAGTGGCGCGCTCCCAGCAATGAGCGGACTCGGTCGGGGTAACCCCCGACCTGAGGAGGTCCGCGGTCCGGCAAGAGTCAGCTCACGAGTTCGCCGCGGAACGCCCAGCGGGTCATTCGCTTTTCGACCAGGGCGCAGATCGCGTACATCAGCACGCCCATGATGGCGATGGCGAACAGGCCGGCGAAGGTGGTGGGCGCGTCGTTGCGCGCGCTGGCCGACAGCATGAGGAAGCCGATGCCGTTGTTGCCGCCGACCGTCTCGGCGATCACCGAGCCGATGAAGGCGAGCGTGATCGCCACCTTGAGGCTCGCGAACAGATAGGGCATGGCGCGCGGAATGCCGACCTTGGTCAGGATTTCGGTCCGCGTGGCGCCCAGGCTGCGCAGCACGTCGCGCATCTCGGGCTCGATGGTGGCAAGCCCGGTGGCAACATTGACCACGATGGGGAAGAAGCTGATGACGAAGGCGGTGATGACGGCCGGCAGCGAGCCGACACCGACCCAGATCATCAGGATGGGCACCAGCGCCACCTTCGGGATGGCGTTGAAAGCAATCAACAGGGGATAGAGACCGGAATAGATGAAAGGCGACGCGCCGATCGCCAAGCCGAGCAGCAGGCCGCCGGCGATCGCCAGCACGAAGCCGATCACGGTCGTCCACAACGTATCCCAACAGTAGGCCATCAGGATGTCGAAACGGGCCACGAACACCGTGAAGATCTTCGTGGGCCTCGGCAGGATGATCTCCGGCACCTCGAAGACGATGCAGGCGATTTCCCAGATGATCAACAGCACGGCCGTGGCCAGCCACGGCATGGCGTGCTTCAGCGCCTCGCGACGCAGGTCGCTGCTCATGGCGCATGTTCCTGGTGGATGCGGTCGCGCAGTTCGTGAACGATCTCGACGAAATGCGGCTCGAACGTCGTGGCAAGGGTGCGCGGCCGTGGAATATCGATCCTGCGGCTGAGCACGATGCGGCCGGGCCGGCGGCTCATGACATAGACGGTATCGGCGAGATAGACCGCCTCGCGCAGATCGTGCGTCACCAGCACGCCGGTGAAGCGCTTTTCCAGCCACAGCGCTTGCATGACGCCCCACAGCTCCTCGCGCGTGAAGGCGTCGAGGGCGCCGAACGGCTCATCGAGCATGAGCAGCTCGGGCTCGTGGATCAGGGCGCGGCAGAGATTGGAGCGCTGCTGCATGCCGCCCGAGAGCTGCCATGGGAACTTCTTGGCGAAATCGGCGAGTCCCACCGTGTCCAACAGCTTCATCGCGCGCGCTTCGTATTCGGCGCGATGCCTGCGGAAGCGCCTCTTGTGCGGCTCGACCACTTCCATGGGCAGCAGGATGTTGTCCATGGTGGTGCGCCACGGCATCAGGGTCGGATTCTGAAACGCCATACCGACGCCCTTGATCGGCCCCGTCACCTTCTCGCCCGCCACCCGTACCTCGCCGCTCGACGCCGGCAGCAGCCCGGTGACGAGCTTCATGATCGTCGACTTGCCGCAGCCTGACGGACCGACGACGGCGATGAACTCGCCCTTGTCGATGCCAAAAGTGGCGTCCGCCAGGGCGAGCGTCGTTTCCTTGCCGAGCCGATAGGTAAGGCTGACGCCTTTCAGGTCGACGAAGGGCATCTAGCGTGATGTCAGGCTCCTCTCCCCCGCTAGGGAGAGAGGTTGGTTGAGGGGGTTGCGCACAGCCTTCGATGCCCCCTCACCTAGCCTCTCCCCCTAACGGGGGAGAGGAACATGAGAGGAGGACAGAGACTCACGGCGCGACCATCCGGTCGGCCTTGGGCGGCAGGTACTTGTTGGTGAAGACCTTGTCGACCGGCGGCGGCGCCGACAGGCCGAACGCCTCCGAGACCAGCTTGACCGAACGCGCGAAGCGCTCCGGATCGACGTCGCCCATGCCATTGGCCTTGACGTAGGGCGTGAGCACGTTGGTCTGCAGCGAGATCTGCAGGCGCTCGGTCTCCAGGGCATCGTCGATCAGCGGATCGCGCTTCTTGGCGGCGGCGATGCCGAGCTTGTTGTCGGCGATGACGTCCTTCCAGCCCTTGAGGGTGGCGGCGATGAAGCCCTTCACCGCCTTCTCGTCCTTGGCCATCTCCGGCGAGATGACGATGCCATTGCCATAGACGTCCATGCCGAAGTCGACATAGCGCATGGCCACGATGTCGTCGAACTTCACGCCGCGCGCCTTGAGGTCGAGCATCGACGAAAAGTAATGCCCCGAGATGAAGTCGACCGTGCCCTGCACCAGGCTCTGTTCCCTGAGCTGCGGCGTGAGGTTGACGTGCTCCCACTTGGTGATGCCGTTCATCTTGGCGAAGGCCGGGAACAAGCGGAACGAGGCGTCGAACACCGGGGCGCCGAGCTTCTTGCCCTCGAGATCCTTCGGCACCTTGATGCCGCTCTTCTTCAGGGCATAGACGCCGAACGGCGCGAAATCGTAGGCCATGAAGACACAGAGAACTTCCTTGCCCGGGTTCTTGGCATTGTACTCGATGGTCGAGTTCACGTCGGCAAAGCCGATCTGGTAGGCGCCGGTGGCGACCCGCTGGACCGCGCCGGCCGAGCCCTGGCCGGGATCCATCGTGACGTCGAGGCCCTCGGCCTTGTAGTAGCCCTTCTCCAGGGCCACCAGGAACGGCGCCGTCGGACCCTGGAACACCCAGTCGAGGGTGAATTTGATCGGCGTCTGCGCTTGCACGGGCAGCGCCCCCAGCGCCAGCGCGACAGCGGCCGCGCCGCCCAGCCATTTGGCGAATTTGCTCATCTCTGTCTTGTCCCTCGTGAGGATCCCCGTTCGGCGAGTCTTAGGCGGGCGACGCTCATCCGCCAAGGGGATATCAGGCAGTTTCTATGCCAGCCTGCTTAACTGGTTTATCGGGGCAGGACGGCAAAGACGCGCCGTCGTCGCGGTCACACCTGAAAAGCGACAAACCCGCCCTACGCAGCTTCTATGCCCGCCTGTTGCGTGGCGACGAGGCGGGTAAAGGCGCCGCCGCGGTTCACCAGCTCCTGATAACCGCCCTGCTCGGCGATCCGGCCATGCTCGAAGACCACCACCTTGTCGGCGTCGCGGATGGTCGACAGCCGGTGGGCGATGACGAAGGTGGTGCGACCCTGCATCAGCGTCTTGAGCGCCTTCTGGATGCGCGCTTCGGTCACCGAATCAAGCGCGCTGGTCGCCTCGTCGAGGATCAGGATCGGCGGATTCTTCAGAAGGGCGCGGGCGATCGCCAGGCGCTGGCGCTCGCCGCCCGACAGCGTCATGCCGCGCTCGCCCACCAGCGTCTCGTAACCCTGCGGCTGGCGCAGGATGAAGTCGTGCGCCTCGGCGAGCTTGGCCGCCTCTTCGAGCTCGGCCTGCGTCGCGTCAGGCTTGCCGATGCGCAGGTTATCGGCGATCGAGCGGTAGAACATGGTGCTGTCCTGGAACACCACGCCGATGTTGCGACGCAGCGACTCCAGCTTGATCTCGCGGTGGTCGATGCCGTCGACGCGGATGATTCCCGACTGCGCATCCCACATGCGGTGCAGCAGCGACAGCGCCGTGCTCTTGCCGGCACCGGTCGGGCCAACGAAGGCCACCTTGGTTCCCGCCGGCACCTTCAGCGAGAAATGCACCAGCGCCGGGCGCCGGCCGTCGTAGGAAAAATTGATGTCGTCGAAATCGACGTCGCCCCGGGCGCGGCCGATATCCTTGCCGTTCGGATTGTCCGGCACCGTCGATTGGGAATCGAGGACACGGAAAAAATCCGCCAGGACCGGCATCTGGAAAAAGATGCGGCTCACGAAGCCGGAGGCCTGATCCATGCGGCTGATCAGCATGGTGGCAAAGCCCATGAAGCTCACGATCTCGCCCACCGTCGCCTCGCCCTTGGTATAAAGCCAGGTGCCGAGCACGAAGATCAGGATCACGGTGATGGTCGAGGCGGCGCGCGTCATGACCGTCAGCAGCGCCCACCAGTTCAGGACCGGGAACTGCGCAGCCAACGTCTCCTGCATGATGCCGTGCATCTCGCGGGTTTCGTGCGTCAGCCGTACGAAGCTCTGGATGAGACTGATGTTGCCCAGCGCGTCGCCGGCGCGGCTGGCCAGCTCGCTGCGCAGGTCCTCGACCTCCTGCTGAAGGCGATCGGTGCGGCTGACCACGAAGATATTGGCGGCCGCGAAGAACAGGATCAAGACCACCAGCAGCACGCCCAGCCGCCAGTACATGAGCAGGCTGAGCGGCAACATGATGAACAGGGCGACGAAGGTGGCGAGGTACTCACGGAAGAATGACAGCCAGATGGCGAACAGATCGTCGACGCCGGTCAGCATCACCTTGATCAGCCGCCCGGAATGCTGCGAGCTGTGGAACGAAAAGGGCAGCAGCAGGACGTGCTCGAAGAAATTGGCCATCGCGCCCAGCCGCCGCCGATGGGCCATTCGGTCG
>DATHNU010000757.1:0-5964 GCA_035485695.1 Reyranella sp.
GCCGATGCCCGAGACGCCCAGTACCTCCGAGCCGCGCCAAGCGACCGGGCGCACATAGCCCGCCTGCAGGCCGTTGGCCTTCACCACGGCGCGCGTCGCCTCCTCGATCTGCTGGCGGGTCCAGGGGATCTCGTAGTCGAGCAGGCGGGCGGAATTGATCAGCCGGGCGCTGTGGGCAGCCAGGCGAAAGACGCGGCCGTCATAGATGCGTTCGCCCTCGAACACGGCCGACCCGTAATGCAGAGCGTGGGTCAGCACATGCATCCGGCTGTCGCGCCACGGCACCAGCTTGCCGTCGAGCCAGATGAAGCCGTCGCGATCGTCCATGGTTAAGGACATTGCTGTACCTCCATGTGAATTGTTCTGAAACGGTCCTTTTAGACTCGCCAAACGCAACCTTGTGCGTAGATAGGTCAGTGATACTGACCTTGTCAATAGCCCTGTCCAAGGCACAAACGCACGTGCGTGGCTCGCCGCCGATCAGGTCAGGAGCAGCGCCATGTCGGGGTCGCCCTTTCGCATCGCCCGCCGATAGGCGTCACGCCTGCCGACGCGCTGCAGGTAGGCCAGGATCGCCGGATAGGGCGCGAGATCGTAGGGCAGGAAGTAGCGCATGGTCGTGAGCGTGAAGACGATCATGATGTCCGCCGTCGTGAAGTCGCGTCCGGCGAAATAGTCGACCTTGGCGAGGCGGGCCTCGACCAGACCGAGCGCGAGGTCGAGCCGACCCTTCATGGCCCGCAGAAGCGGATTGTCCGCGGGCAGGTTCAAGCGGACCAGGATCATGTTCCGGCCGGTGGCCGGCTGCAGCGTGCCGTTGGCGAAATGGAACCAGTAAAGGAACTGGGCGAAGTCGGGATGGTCGGCGGCCAGCACGAGGCGGCCGTTGCCGTGCCTGGCTGCGATGTACTCGATGATGGCGGCCGATTCGGCCAGCACCACGTCGCCGTCGGTGATCACCGGCGCGGCGCCGAGGGGATGCAGCGCCTTGTATTCCGGTGGCGCGAGCATGGTAACGGGAAGGCGCTCGTAGCGCTTCAAGTCGTACGGGATGCCGAGTTCCTCGCACAGCCAGACGATCCGCTCGGACTGCGATTTACCCAGGTGATGGACGGTCAGCATGCCGAAACTCCCTTGCTAAGATCCCGGCAGTCGGGCTTGGGCGCTTCCGCGGGCCATCGGTTGAAACGCTGAGGAAAGTATATGTCCGAAACGACGGGCGATGCCGCAACATTGCCTCTTTGAGGTGTCAACGCAACGCGCCGCCTCTATAGTCTCTGACCTCACGACAATCGGCGTAGACCGATATTTGTTGCCCGCATGGTGGAATCCAGACCTCCCGCTAATCCGTTGTTTCTGCGCGACGAGGAGTTGCGCCAAGGCATAGAGCTCATGTTCTACGCCTATCGCGACTTCACGTTCGAATCGGACCAGCAGCTCAAGCGCTATCAGCTGGGCCGTGCCCATCACCGCGCGCTCTACTTCATCGGCCGCCATCCCGGCCAGACGGTGGGCCATCTGCTGTCGATCCTGAAGGTCACCAAGCAGTCGATCTCGCGCGTGCTGAAGGACCTGATCGAGCAGGCCTATGTCGAGCAGAAGAGCGGCGCTCGCGACCGCCGCGAGCGCCGGCTGTGGCTCACCGAAAAGGGCCAGAAGCTCGAACGCGACCTCACCGACCGGCAGAGCCAGCGCTTCGCGCGCGCCTATCGCGAAACGGGCGCCGACTCGGTCGAAGGTTTCCGCAAGGTCCTGCTCGGCCTGCTCGACCCGGCGGAACGCGCAGTCGTCGACAAGCGGGTGCGCGGCGGCGGGCGGTGAGCATGGACGCCTCGGCCGACAAGCCGCACATCCTGGTGGTCGATGACGACACCCGCCTGCGCGAGCTCCTGAAGACGTTCCTGTCGCGCAGCGGCTTTCGCGTCACCATTGCGGGCAATGCCGCCGAGGCCCGCCAGCGCCTGACCGCGCTCGACTTCGACCTGATCGTGCTCGACGTCATGATGCCGGGCCAGACCGGCCTCGACTTCGCCGGCGAACTGCGACGCACCGACGACGTGCCGATCCTCATGCTGACCGCCATGGGCGAGACCAAGGACCGCATCGCCGGACTGGAGAAGGGCGTCGACGATTATCTCGCCAAGCCGTTCGAGGTGCGCGAGCTCCTGTTGCGCATCCAGAGCGTGCTGCGGCGGAACCGGCCCGCTTCCGAGTCGGCTACGGAGCCCGCGCGCCAGGTGAATTTCGGTCCCTATCAGTTCGACCTCGAGCTGGGCGAGCTCACGCAGAAGGGCAAGCGCGTGCCGCTCACCGACGCCGAGGTCGGGCTGCTGCGCGCGCTCGCCGCCCGCCTGGGCGAGGTGCTGAGCCGCGAGACGCTGAGCAAAAGCATGGGCGCGGCCATCAACGAGCGCGCCATCGATGTGCAGGTGACGCGCCTGCGCCGCAAGATCGAGCCCGACCCGGCTTTCCCGCGCTATCTGCGGACCGTTCGCGGCCAGGGCTACCGGCTGGTCGACGCATGATCCTAGGCGCCGCCCGCGACATCTTCGAAAGGGTCGCCCGCTTTGCCGATCGGCATTCGCCGCAGACGCTGTTCGCGCGCGCCTTGATCATCATCGTCGTGCCGATGCTGCTGCTGCAGGCGCTGTCGGCCTTGTGGTTCTACAGCCAGCGCGGCGACTACGTGACCAACCGCCTCGCCCAGCTCCTGGTGCGCGACCTCGATCTGCTGATCACGCTGCGTTCCGACTTTCCCGACGAGGCGCACCGCGCCTGGATCGTGCGCCGTGCCGCCCAGGACCTGCTGCTCTATGTCAGCTTCCGCCAGGGCTACGTGCGGCCGTTCCAGAAACCGGAATATTTCGATATTGCCGCCCGCGAGGTCGAAGGCGCCCTCAACGCCGACCTCAAACGCAACTACTACATCGACAACAATGTCGGCGGCGGCCAGATGCTGGTCGAGATCCAGCTCTCCGACGCCGAGGTCATGGACGTGCTGGTGCCGTATGTCCGGCTGACCTTCGGCTCGAGCTTCGCCTACGTGCTGGCGCAGGTCGGGCTGGGGCTGGTGCTGTTCGGGCTCGCCATCTGGTTCATGCGCCGCGAGCTGGTGCCGATCGAGCATCTCGGCGTGGCGGCCGACGCGCTGGGCAAGGGGCGCGACGTGCCCGACTTCGCCTTCTCCGGCGGCACCCGCGAGGTGCGCAACGCCGCGACCGCGTTCCAGACCATGGGCATCCGGCTGCGCCGCTCGATCCAGCAGCGCACCGAGATGCTGGCCGGCGTCAGCCACGATCTGCGCACGCCGCTCACCCGCATGAAGCTGTCGTTGGCGCTGCTGCCCGATTCGCCCGAGACCAAGGAGCTCGCCGACGACGTGGTCGACATGGAGCGCATGATCGAAGGCTACCTCGCCTTCGCCCGCGGCGAGGGCGACGAGGATCCCGCGCCGGTCGACCTCGCCGAGATCCTCGAGGAAGTGGCGGCGGGCGCCCGGCGCGACAACGCCAATGTCGAGGTCGGCTGGCAGGGCGACATGGACGTCGAGCTGCGCGCGCTGGCCATCAAGCGTTGCCTGACCAATCTCGTGTCCAACGCGCTGCGTTACGGCACCAAGGTGCGGCTCCAGGCCATCCGCGGCCGCACGTCGGTCGAGATCGCCATCGACGACGACGGTCCCGGCATTCCGCCCGACAAGTACGAGGACGTGTTCCGGCCCTTCTTCCGCCTCGACGAATCGCGCAACGTCGACACCGGCGGCGTGGGCCTCGGCCTCACCATCGCGCGCGACGTGGCGCGCAGCCACGGCGGCGACGTGGCACTTGCGCCCTCGCCGCTGGGCGGCCTGCGCGTCCTGGTGAGAATTCCCATCTGAGAGGCTAAATTCGCCCAACGGAAAATCGAGGCGCGCGGAACGGCGCGGCCGAACCAACAGGGCGCGGCTTGCGCTCTTGCCGCCTGTGATACAGTGAAAGCAAGCATCCGAGAGAAAAATGTCCAAGACCCAGTCGCTGCAATTCGTTCATCATCCCCATCCGTCGCCGGTCGCCGCCGATCAGCGCGCCGCGCTCTTGAAGAATCCGGGCTTCGGCCGCGTCTTCTCCGATCACATGGTGACCATCCGCTATCACGAATCCCAGGGATGGCACGATGCGCGCATCGAGCCGCGGGCACCGATCCCGATGGATCCGGCCGCGGCCGTCCTGCACTACGCGCAGGAAGTTTTCGAAGGGCTCAAGGCCTATCGCACCGCCGAGGGCGGCGCGACCCTGTTCCGGCCGCAGGAGAACGCGCGGCGCTTCCAGAGCTCGGCCGAGCGGCTGGCCATGCCGATCCTGCCCGAGAAATTGTTCCTCGAGGCCTGCGACAGGCTGGTCAACATCGACCGCGCCTGGATTCCGGACGGTGACGGCAGCCTCTATCTGCGGCCTTTCATGTTCGCCAACGAGGTCTTCCTCGGCGTCAAGCCGTCGTCCGACTACCTGTTCATCGTCATCGCCTCGTCGGTCGGCGCGTACTTCAAGACCGATGCGCCGGCGGTTTCCGTCTGGGTCTCGACGGATTACACGCGCGCGGCGCCGGGCGGCACGGGGGCCGCGAAGTGCGGCGGCAACTACGCCGCCAGCCTGCTGGCCCAGGCCGAAGCGACCCGCCATGGCTGCGACCAGGTGGTGTTCCTCGACGCGGTCGAGCAGCGCTGGGTCGAAGAGCTGGGCGGCATGAACATCTTCTTCGTCTTCGACGACGGCTCGATGACGACGCCGCCGCTGGGCGGCACGATCCTGCCCGGCATCACCCGCGCCTCACTGCTCACGCTGGCCAAGGACAAGGGCATCAAGGTGCGCGAGGACCGCTATTCGATCGATCAATGGCGCAGCGACGCCGCCAGCGGCCGCCTGCGCGAGGCCTTCGCCTGCGGCACGGCGGCCGTCGTCACGCCGATCGGCACGGTGCGCAGCAAGGACGGCGAGTTCAAGATCGGCAACGGCGGCCCCGGCACCAGGACCGAGGAATTGAAAGCGACCCTGGTCGGCATCCAGCGCGGCCGCACCGCCGACCCGCACGGCTGGATCCACAAGGTCTTTTAAGCGACGAACGAGCTGCCCTTCATGTTCCTCTCCCCCTTGGGGGAGAGGTTGGGTGAGGGGCAAGCGACAGGTGTGTGGCCCCCTCACCCAGCCTCTCCCCTAAGGGGAGAGGAGCATGAGGTGATGCGCTAGACTAGAACAGCTTGCCGCCGTTCGGGACCTTCTTGTCCGGCACGACCAGCACGACGGCGCCGTCGCCATCGGGAAAGCCCAGCGTCAGCACTTCCGACATGAACTTGCCGATCTGGCGAGGCGGGAAATTGACCACCGCCGCGACCTGCCGGCCGACGAGGCCGTCCGGCGCATAATGGACGGTGAGCTGCGCCGAGGATTTCTTGACGCCGATCTCCGGCCCGAAATCGATCGACAGCCGAAATGCCGGCTTGCGTGCGCCCTCGAGCGGCGCGGCCTCGAGGATCGTGCCGACGCGGATGTCGACCCTGGTGAAATCGTCGTAGGTGATCTGGTCCATGATGCGCACAGCGTAACAAAAAAAGGGGCCGCGAAGCGGCCCCTTTTCCGGTCGGCGCGGACGCCAACAAATTACTTCTTGGCGATCGCTGCCTTGACCTCTTCGGTCAGCTCGGAAACGCGGTGGCTGAGCGCGGCGAACGCCTCGGCGTGACCCTTGCTGTAGAGCTCGGTGAGCTCCTTGGTGTTGGCGATGGCGGCCTCGTAGCTCTTCTTCGCGAAGTCGATCTGCTTGGCGGCCTTCTCCTCGACGGTGGCGGCACCCAGCACGTCGCTGCCGTGCTTGGAGAAATCCTCCATCGCGGCGCGCACCATGTCGCCCTGGCGCTGGGCAATCGCCTTCATCGACTCGACGGCCGTGGCGTTGGCCGTGGTCAGCGCGGCGAAGTTCTTGCGCGTGGCC
>DATHNU010000758.1:0-3583 GCA_035485695.1 Reyranella sp.
CGCGCCTGCACCGGCGAGGTGTGGGTGCGCAGCACCATCGGCGTGCCGTCGGCGCGCGGCGGCAGATAGAAGGTGTCCTGCATCTGCCGCGCCGGATGGTCGGGCGGGATGTTGAGCGCGGTGAAGTTGTGCCAGTCGTCCTCGATGTCGGGGCCGTCGGCCCAGGTGAAGCCCATCTCGCCGAAGATGGCGGCGAGCTCGTCCATCACCTGGCCGATCGGATGGAGCGAGCCTTGGCCTTCCGGACGCGCCGGCAGGCTGACATCGATCTTCTCGTTGACCAGCCGGGCCGACAGTGCCGAGGCGCTGAGCGCACCCTTGCGCGCCTCCAGCGCCGCCTCGATCTCGCCCTTGAGCTGGTTCACCCGCGCGCCGAACTCGCGGCGCTGCTCGGGGGCGAGCCCGCCCAGCGTCTTCATCAGGCCGGTGACGCTGCCCTTCTTGCCGAGCGCCGCCACGCGCGCGACCTCGAGGGCGGCCAGGTCGGCCGCCTGCTGCACGGCGCCCAGCGCCTCGCTGCGTATCGTCGAAAGATCGTCCATCCGTCGCTCTCTCAAAACCGAAGACTGTCACTCGGAACCGAACACGAAAAAAGGGAGCCTGTGGTCCAGGCTCCCTCCTTCGGATTTCTTGGCCGTGCCGCCTGTGCGGCACGACAAAGTTTACTTGAGGGCGGCCTGGGCCTGATCGACCAGGGCCTTAAACGCCGCGGGCTCCCGCACCGCCAGATCGGCCATGACCTTGCGGTCGACCTCGATGCCGGCCTTCAGGATGCCGTTCATGAACTGCGAGTAGGTGAGACCATGCTCGCGCGTCGCGGCGTTGATGCGCTGGATCCACAGGCCGCGGAACGCGCGCTTCTTGTTGCGGCGGTCGCGGTAGGCGTACTGCAGGCCCTTCTCGACCTTCTCGATGCCGACGCGGAACGCGGCATTGGCGCGGCCGCGATAGCCCTTGGCGAGCTTGAGGACCTTCTTGTGACGAGCGTGTGCCGTGACGCCCCGCTTGACGCGTGCCATGGCCTACCTCTCGTACGGAAAGAAGTTGCGCTTGATGATGCGGGTGTCGGGCTCCGACACCAGCGTCATGCCGGTCTGCTGGCGCAGGAAGCGGTTGCCCCGCTTGCTCATGCCGTGGCGCTTGCCGACCACGCCGTGCTTCACCTTGCCGGTGGCCGTGAAGCGAAAACGCTTCTTGGCCCCGCTCTTGGTCTTCATCTTGGGCATTTTTGGTTCCTTTTCAAAGGGTTAGCGCTTGCGCGCCGGTCCCGACCCGAGGCCGGAAAGTCCTTACGAAGCAGCCGAGGCAATGCCCTTATTGGCCAGACCGCTCGAAGGAACGGGGCTTATAGCGGCGAGGGTCCGAGCACGCAAGCGTGGGCGGATATGGCAAAGTCGGCTCCGGAACGGGGGATTTTTCGATGAAATTGGCAGGCAAGGTGGCGCTGGTGACCGGCGCGCAACAGGGTATCGGGGCGGCGGTCGGCCGGGCGCTGGCGGAAGAGGGCGCCGACGTGGCGCTCAGCTGGCTCGACGACCAGGCCGGCGCCGAAGCGGTCGCGTACTACGCCCGCCAGGCAGGCCGTCGCGCCCACCTCATCAAGGCCGACGTCGCCAGGCTCGCGGACATCGAGGCCATGGTGGCCGAGACCGTGCGGACGCTGGGCGCGCCCGACATCCTGGTCAACAACGCCGGCGTCTACCCGCGAGTGCCGTTTCTCGAGATGCGCGAAAGCGACTGGGACTATGTCCTCGACATCAACCTCAAGGCCGGCTGCTTCGCCGGCATCGCCGTCGCCAAGGCGCTGATCGCGGCCGGCAAGGCTGGCGGATCGATCATCAACCTGTCGTCCCAGTCGGTCCGCGGGGCGGTGCGCGGCGTTCATTACAGCGCGAGCAAGGGCGGTGTCGTGTCCATGACGCGCGCCATGGCGCTCGAGCTCGCGCCCTACAACATCCGAGTCAATGCCATCGCGCCCGGCACCACCGACACCGCCCAGCCGCGCTACGGCAATACCGACGCCGAGCTGATCGAGATCGCACGCGCCACCATCCCCCTCGGCGGCAAGCTGCTGACGCCCGACCAGATCGCGCGCACCGCCGTCTTCCTCGCCTCCGACGACGCGAACGCCACGACCGGCCAGGTGCTGCACGTCAATGGCGGCGCCTACATGCCCTGAACGTTCCCGGCCTGCGCCCGCGTTGGCGTGGTGTGCAAATCTTCAGGTTGCATTTGCCAATTGGCCCATCACCATGGCGGTACTCGGCGACTAGAACTTGGCAGCGGAATGAAGAAGATCGTTCCCGTTTCCAGTCTCGCCGAGAGACGGGCAGATCACGGGAGGTGCCAATGAACTTGCGCTCGACCCTTGCTTGGATTCTCGGAATGAGTTGCCTGGTCGGCCAAACGATGGGCGCACTCGCTCAACAATACCCAGTGTGGGCGAACATTGATTGCGCTCAAACGAAGATCGCCGCCCCCGCTGGTTTGAAGTGCCGGGCGACGCAGGAGACTAGCGGCGGCATAGGCAACATTTCAGGCGCCGGGGCCGGTGGGATGTTTCGTCGGTGGTCGGCCTTCGGCACGCTCCACGGGGCAAAGCTCTACTACCATTTGAGCGAGGCTACGAGCCTGAGGGCGGAAATCCGCGAGACAGCTTCGCTTGAAGATGGCGTCAAGAAACTGAGCCGCCAGGGCAAGGAGGCCAAGGATTTCTCGACGATGACGCATCGGGCAGGCGTTGACCTGCTGACCTTTGCCAGCGCTGCGGGAGAACCCTGCGTCGGTATTCGCCGATATGGGCCCTCGGCTCAGACTGGATACAAGTGGATTCTGAACGCGACACGATGCACGCCGAAGGGCAGCCCGGCATCCGAGGCGGAGATCGACAAATTCATCGCCGAAGCCGGTTATCGCAGTTAGAGGACGAGGGGCTGCCGCCCGTGCGCAACCGCAACGATCAGGCTGTTCATGCGTTGATATTGTTGGCGAGGCTCCAATCCCATCATGATCAAGACCGCAACACTTGTTCTCCTGACGTTTCTGACGGCCGCGACATCGTGGGCTCAATCGCCTGGCTCTGCTCAGACCGCTGCCGCCGTTCCCGATCAATCGAGCTCCGAGAAGGTGCGCGAGAATCCGGGTAACCAATACATCCTGGTGAAGACGGTGGTCGGCAAGGTGATCGGCACGATCGATGTGCGGGCGCTGCCGGTCGAGCCCGCGGGCTACAACCTGCTGAAATACTGCTGGACGGCGTCCAACGTGCTGGGCGACTGGGCCGAGCGCGCCGGCCTCACCGGCGCGATGGTCGTGCGGGCGCTGGAGACGAGTGCCTGGGCGCGCGATCTGGTGCGCGCCGGCTATGCGGCCGACCCGGTCAACGAGGCGATCGGCCGCTACGAGGCCAAGCTGGTGGCGGCCGGCTTCACCGACGCGGCCGGCGACCGCGCGCTCGAGGGACTCGTGACCGACCTTGACGGGCTCAGGCACACGACGCCGGGCGCGGCGCAGGTCCGCACGATCCAGCGCTGCGAGGGCCAGAAGCGCTCCCTCGGTCTCAACTACATCACGGCGCCCGAGG
>DATHNU010000759.1:0-2609 GCA_035485695.1 Reyranella sp.
CGACGTCCCGCAGCCGCCTTCGGCACCTCGTGCTCAGCGCTTTTGTCCGACATGCAGTGCTATCACATAGGATGATTCCGTCGTCTCGACCGGAACGCCCCTCGACTTCGCTCGGGGTAAACTCCACGCGGAGCGGAGAGACCTTGTCTCAACGATAGGCGGCTTATGTTGAGAGAAGGTCCCTCCGAGAGGCTCTTCGGGCCCTGGTCGGGACGACGGAAATCGTTTGCGTTCGCCATATGCGATGGCCCTGCGTCCCCAGCATCAAGCCAGCGGATTTGCCAGGTCGATGCCGTAGTGCCTGGCGTTCTTCGCCATGTAGGAATCGCGCGATTGCACTGTTTCGCCGCGCGCTGCCGCCGTCACCATGTCGAGATAGGTGTGCCAGCCCATGGCATTCAGCTTCACGAAGTGCTCGAGCACCGGCAGATGCTCGAGCGTCAGGGCGACGTCGTTGCCGGAGGGTGCGAGCGTCAGGGTGAGGTACGATTCGGGGTAGGGCGAGACCGTGTCGCCGGGATTATAGACGTTCCAGCTGTAGGCGAGCCGCTGCGGCGGATCCCACTGCGTGACGACACCCTTTATGTGACCGCCCATCAGCTCGACCCTGCCGCCGACCTGGGGCTCGATGGCGCCGACGCCGTACCAGCCGGGCAGCCACTGGGCGTCGGTCAGCACCGCCCAGACCTTCTCGATCGGCCCCGGCAGCACGCGGTCGAAGCGCACCATATGCGCATGTGTGAATTGCGCGTCCTGGCTCATGTACTTTCCCGACTGTTGCAGTAAAGAACGCGCGGCATGAACTATGATTCCCTCAAATCCGAGCGCGACGACACGGTGCGCGACGGCGCCAGCTTCGACGCCTACCGCCGGCCCGGCGACCTGATCGATTCACAGCACCCTAAAATCACGGCCTATGCAAGCCGGGTGGCGGGCGAGGGCAGCAACCGTGAGAAGGCGTCGCGGCTTTATTACGCCGTGCGCGACGATCTGCGCTACGACCCCTACAACACGCCGATGAAGCGCGAGGCCTATCGCGCCAGCGCCACCTTGGCCGTGGGGCACGGTTATTGCGTGAACAAGGCGGGGTTGATGACCGCGGTCTGCCGGGCCGTCGGCATCCCGGCCCGTGTCGGCTACGCCGACGTGCGCAACCACATGACCACCAAGAGACTCTCCGAATTGATGGGCAACGACATCTTCTACTATCACGGCTACACCGAGGTCTGGCTCGACGGCTGTTGGGTGAAAGCGACACCCGCCTTCAACAAGGAGCTGACCGAGCGCTTCGGCCTGAAGCCGCTGGACTGGGACGGCGTGGCCGATTCGATCTACCACCCGTTCGATCTCGGCGGCCGGCGCCACATGGAGTATCTCGGCTATCGCGGCGTCTTTGCCGACATCCCGTTCGAGGAGATCCGCGGCGCGTTCCGCCACTACTATCCGCGCATGACGCGTGCCCAGGAGGAGATGCCGCTTGGCGGCAGTCTGGGCGGCGACTTCGGCGCCGAAGGTGCGTTGGAAGCCACCAGGAAGTGAGTCTCGTTCCGCGTTCCGTCGGCTACGTCGCCCTGTTGGTGGCGTTGGGCAGCTTTGGCCCGCTCACCATGAGCATCTACACGCCGGTCATGCCGTCGGTCGGCGCCGATCTTGGGGCGGGCGCCGAGAGCGTCAAGCTCACGCTCACCACCTACATGCTGGGCTTTGCCGCCGGCCAACTCTTCTACGGGCCGATGAGCGATCGCTACGGCCGGCGCCCGGTGCTGCTGGGTGGGCTGATCTTCTTCACCTGCGCCACCTTCGGCTGCTCGTTCGCGCCGTCGATCGGCGGGCTGATCGGCCTGCGCATTCTGCAGGGCCTGGGCGCGGCGTCAGGCTCGGTGATCGGCCGCGCGCTCACGCGCGACGCCTACACCTTCCAGGAAATGCCGCTGGTGATGAGCTGGATATCGCTCGGCCAGAACATCGCGCCGTCCCTGGCACCGACCTTGGGCGGCTTCCTCGGCGAATGGTTGGGCTGGCGCGCGACCTTCTGGTTCGTCGGCGCCTTCGGCACGATCCTGCTGGTCGTCACGCTGCTGGGCCTGCGCGAGACCAACAAGTTCCGCAGCGACCGCATCGATCTCGTCAAGCTGCTGCGCGGCTCGGGCGAGATGCTGCGCGATCACCAGTTCCTCGGTAATGTGCTGACGCTCGGTTTCGCCTTCGCCATCAATTTCGGCATGCTGGCGGGCGTTCCCTTCATCCTGCAGGACCACCTGGGCTTTTCGCCGCGCGAGTTCGGCCTGATCGTGCTGCTCACGGTCGGCGGCTTCACCGCGGGCACCCTGGTGAACAATCGGCTGGTCGGCCGCGTTGCGCCGATCGTCATCATGCGCGCCTCGGGCTGGTTCCACGTAGCGGCTCTGTCGGTCATGGCGATTCTGTCGCTGAGCGGCGTCGTCACCTGGTGGGCGATCGTGGGGCCGCACATGGTGCTGAGCTTCGGCACCGGCATGATCGTGGCCAACGCCAATGCCGGCGCCATCGGCATGTTTCCCAGGCTGGCCGGCACGGCGTCGTCATTGGCAGGCCTTGCGCAAATGGGCATGGGCGCCATGGGCACCGTG
>DATHNU010000760.1:0-5852 GCA_035485695.1 Reyranella sp.
GACATCTCGCCCGCCTTGAAGGCCTGCACCCAGAAATACTGGCCGACCGTGGCCGACAGCGCGATGCCCACGGCCAGCACCCAGCCCCAGAGATCGGGCCAGCGCCAGACCAGGATGGCCGGCACGGTCAGCAGGATCGTCGAGAAGATCGCGAACTGGGTCAGGATCATGAGCGGCGTCTCGGAGTCCGACAGCCGCCGCACCAGCAGGATCGAGAGCGAGACGGCGGCGGCATTGGCCAGCCCGACCAGCGCGCCCAGCTGCAGGCTGCCCTCGCCCGGCCGCACCATGATCAGTACGCCGGCGAAACCGATGACAGTGGCGCTCCAGCGCCGCCAGCGCACCTTCTCGCCCAGCAGGAGGGCTGCGACCACGACCGAGAACAGAGGCTGCGAGAAGGCGATGGCCGTGGCATCGGCCAGCGGCAGCAGCGTCACCGCATAGAAGCCCAGCACCATCGAGCCGGTGCCCATCGCCGTGCGCCAAAAATGGCCGACGATGCGCTTGGAGCGCCACGGCTTCACCCGCCCGGCGGCGATCATGGGCAGCAGCAGGATCACCGAGATGACGGCGCGGAAGAAGGCGGTCTGCACGCTTTCGACCTGCGTCGAAAGCAGGCGGATCATGGCGCTCGTCGAGGTGAAGATGAAGCCGCCGCTCACCAGCCACAGCGCCCCCTGCACGTTGGGCGGCAGGCGTCGCAGCCAGTCATGCATCCCGATCGCCCTAGATCTTGCGGTCGCGGCCGGCCCAGCAGGGCTCGCGCAGAGCCTTCTTCGGCACTTTGCCGACGAGGCAGAACGGCAAGAGGGCGACGCGATTCGTCGGCGCGCGGACTTCCATCAGCCGCTCGCCGGAGGGGGCGCGTTGCTGCCGCCCAAGGCGCGCTGCATCAGCACACTGTCGAGCCAGCGGCCGAACTTGAAGCCGATATTCTTCAGGGTGCCGACCATCTCGAAGCCGCAGGAGGCGTGCAGGCGGATCGAGGGCGTCTGTGCCGAATCGCCGATCACCGCCACCATCTGGCGCTTGCCGAGCGCGGTGCAGTGGTCGATCAGCACCGGCAGCAGCGCCCGGCCGACGCCCTGGCCGACTGCGTCCTTGTCGATATAGATCGAATCCTCGACGGAGAATTTGTAGGCCGGCCGCGGCCGCCAGTTGCCGGCATAGGCATAGCCCAGGACCCGGCCGTCGCGCTCGGCCACGAGGTGCGGCAGGCCGAGATCGAGCACGGCGGCGCGGCGCCTTTTCATTTCGGCAAGGTCCGGCGGATCGACCTCGAAGGAGGCCGTGCCGTGCAGCACGTGATGGCCATAGATTTCCGCGCAGCGCGCGACATCGGCCTCGGTCGAGGCCCGTACGATCAATCCGCCCACGTCTGCTCGTCCCCGTGCCCGCTCATCTCGGGCCGTTATAGCGCGTCAGTCCGACGAGCGCCGCAGCGAAGCGGGGTCGTCAGCGCCCGCTCTCGTCCTTGAACAGCGAATCGGCAAGCTGCATGCCGGTCTGCATGTCGGTGAGCGCGATGGAGACCTGCTTGCCGCGATCATCGATGATCGTCCAGCCGCGCAGCGTCAGCGGGTTTTCCGCGAAGCGGACGATCACCTTGCCGTCCTTCGGCTTCTTCGTCTGGCTCATGGTGGCTTCGATCAGGCCGTTGACCCGCTCGAGCTTCTCGACCCTGAGATCGCCGCTCAGCGAGAACGGTTCCTTGACCAGGAACGAGGCGGCGGTCCAGCCGATCGGCCACTGGCCGAAATCCTTGGTCGTCGGATCCCACATCGTCACCTGGAAGCCGTCGGCCACGATCTTGAGCTGCGACGGCGGATCGTACTCGAAGCGCATGCGGCCGGGCCGCCGCACATAGAGCGTGCCCTGGATGATCGAGCCGTTGGGGTTGGTCTGCACGAAGCGCGCTTTCATCGTGCGGATCGCGTTGAAGTACTTCTCGATCTCCGGCACGCCGACTTGTCCCTGCGCCTGCGCGGGCAGCGCGGCGGCGAACAGCAGGGCGACGGCAGAGAGCAGGACGGCAAAAAAGGTGCGCATGCGCCCGATATGACCGGCGAATGGGGCGGATTCAAGTGCTGGTGTCACAACTCAGATTCCTCTCCCCCGCTAGGGGGAGAGGAGTCTGACTCGGGCAGAGCATTGCCGCTTCCCAACCAGGTAAACGGGCGTTTACCATGGCGCCAGGAACAGAGAGGAACCGCCGATGCATGTGGGAATGGCCGCCGTCTTCCAGAACACCGGCCGCGCGCTTTCCGATCATCAGATCTATCTGAACGAACTGGCGCTGGCCGACATGGCCGAGCCGCTGGGCTTCGATTCGATCTGGTCGGTCGAGCACCATTTCACCGACTACACGATGTGCCCCGACGTCGTGCAGTTCCTCTCCTACATGGCCGGCCGCACCCAGCATGTGCGGCTGGGCTCGATGGTGGTGGTGCTGCCATGGCACGACCCGATGCGGGTGGCCGAGCAGGTCTCGATGCTCGACCATCTCTCGGGCGGCCGCATGATCCTGGGTTTGGGCCGCGGCGCCGGCAAGGTCGAGTTCGACGGCTTCCGGCTCGACATGGGCGACAGCCGCGAAATGTTCGTCGAATACGGCGAGGCGCTCTTGCAGGGCCTCGAGACCGGCGTGATGGAATATGAGGGCAAGCATTTCAAGCAGCCCGCCACCGCCATCCGCCCCGCGCCCTACAAATCCTTTCGCGGCCGCACCTATGCCGCGGCGGTGAGTCCGGAGAGCGCGCGCATCATGGCCAAGCTCGGCGTCGGCCTGCTGATCATCCCGCAGAAGCCGTGGCGCGAGGTCGAGAAGGAACTCACCGAGTACAACAAGCTCTACCGCGAGATCAACGGAACGGATGCGCCGCAACCGATCTCGGCGGGCTGGACCTTCGTCGACCCGAGCGCCGAACGGGCGCGCGACATGGCGATGAAATATATCGGCGGCTACTACCGCACGGTGCTCGACCACTACCAGTTCGCCGGCGCGCACATGAAGAACCAGCGCGGCTACGAGTACTACGCCAAGATGAACGAGAAGCTCGCCGTCTACGGCGACCAGAAGGCGATCGAGTTCTTCGCCGACCTGCAGGTCTACGGCACGCCCGAGCAGGTCTACGACAAGGTCCTGGCGATCCACAGGCAGACCAACAACTCGGCCTATGTCGGCGTGTTCTCCTATGCCGGCATGGCGCACGAGGAAGCCGCCCGCAACATGCGCCTGTTTGCCGCGAGCGTGATGCCCGAGCTCAAGAAGTTCGACGCCGGTGCGGCCATCGACCGCTCATCGATGCTGCCCGATCTGCGCTTTGCCGCCGCCGCGGAGTAAGGTCACGGTAAGCCAGCCCCGTCATCGTAAGCCGCTTGATCGGAAAGGAGGCCTCGATGCGTTTCGCGGCACTGGCCCTGCTGGCTTTGAGCCTCTTGATGTCGGCGTCTTCGGCCGGCCTTGCCCGTGGCGGTCACGGGCAAGGACATGGTGGTCACGGCCACGGCGCCGCGGCCAGCACAGCCCATCCCCACGGCTAGCAATCCCCAGGCGCCTTCGATAGGTTCGCGCGCGCGCCTTGGGGAGATCACATGCGTAAAGTCTTTGCCGCCGCCGCCGCCGTGGCGGCTTGGCTGGCTGCCGGGTCAGCTGTTGCCGAGACCCAGCTCGAGCGCGGCAAGTATCTGGTCGAAAGCATCATGGGCTGCGGCAACTGCCACACGCCGGTGGGACCGGACGGGCCGATCCTGGACAAGGCATTGTCCGGTGGACCGCCGATCGGGGAAGGCAATGCCTTCACCGCCGTCCCGTCCAACATCACGCCCGATCCGGAGACCGGCATCGGCACGTGGACCGACGCCGAGATCAGGACCGCCATTCGCCAGGGCAAGCGACCGCCCAACGCCCACAATGGCGGCACGCTGATCGGACCGCCCATGCCGTTCGGCCAGTATCGCGGCATCGCCGATGCCGATGTCGACGCCGTCGTCGCCTATCTGCGCACGGTGCCGGCGGTGAAGAACGCCGTGGCGAAGTCGACCTATCACAGTCCGCTGCCGCCGGCCTGGGGACCGCCGATCGACAAGCCGATCGCCGCGCCGCCGGTGAGCGACAGAGTGGCCTACGGCGCCTATCTCGCGGGCCCGCTCGGCCATTGCGTGGAATGCCACACGCCGATGGGCCCGGATCACCGCCGGCAGTTCGCAACGCTGCTGGGCGCGGGCGGCACGCAGTTCAACGGGCCATCGGGGCTGAGCGTCGCCAAGAACATCACGTCCGATCCCGAGCAGGGACTCGGCAAGTGGACCGACGCCGAGATCGAGCGCGCCATCCGCACCGGCATCGACAAGGACGGCCATCCGCTGAAACCGCCGATGGGCTACGGCTACTACAGCAGGATTTCAGCCGACGACATGGCCGCGCTGATCGCCTGGCTGCGGAGCCTGCCGCCCAGGAAAATGCCGTAGAGCGCGATCGCTCGAGAGCAATCCGGCAGATACAAAGTTTACGGGCGTATACGTCAGCAGATATGCAGCGCTGATCGCTAATTTCAGTTTTGGGCAGATTCTTTCCTCCATACGCTCGTCGTCGTTGCGCAATCCGCGGTGACGACCGTGCACGGTCGCGAACCGGCGAGCCGAGAACGAGTGGGCGAAATTTTGGCGCCCGCCGACCAACTGTTTCTCCCCGATCCCTCCTGGCCAGGCCACAGCCCGGCGGAAGGAGCCGTCCCATGCGTCGCAAAATTTCGATCTCTTCTTCGATTGTTCCGCTGCTTTTTCTTCTCATGCTCGGAGGCTGTCTCGGTCCTGACTATCTCGTGACATCGATCGGGCCAGCCGCCCCCGAAGAAGCCGCCAGCCTGCGCGAGGGCGAGTCGCACTACTCCAGCCATCGCGCCGCCGCGACCAAGCCCGAAATCGTGCGGATCGCCATCGACGACCAATTCACCCTGTACGAGCGGGCGAAAATCCTGCGTGCCGTCAATGAGTGGAACCACGTGTTGAACGGCTTCGTGAAGTTCGACATCGATCCAAAAGCCGACCATGGGCAGTTCTGGGCCATCGTGCCGATGCACGGCGGCCGCCCGCCGCCGGTGCGCGGCGTGATCTTCAGCCATGCGCTCGCCGCCACCCAGCCGGCGCCGCCCATCGGCGGCATGGTGACCGTCTATGTCGACCGCGTGCGCGGCTACGATCTCGCCGGCGTCATGCGGCACGAGCTCGGCCATGTACTGGGCCTCGGTCACGATCCAAACGGCCGCCTGATGTCGAGCCACTACACGGCGAGCCGTCAGCAGTGCATCGATCGCGCCGCCGCCGAGGCGGTTGCAGCGAGTCGCGCATTGCCACCGGCGGCGCTCAATTGGTGCGAAGAGGCCTACGTCGCCCACGCATCTGACGATTCCGTGACACAGGCCGCGAACCGCGCGACGCGCTGACGCGGCCCGGTGCGCCGACATGGCACGGCGCGTGCTTTATAGGGCATCTTCGGATTCGGCATTGACGTCGCCCGCGCGGCAGAGATTGCCGTTGCGGTAACGGTGCCGCGAAGGAGATGCTTCATGAGTTCCCCGTCTGAGGCAGCGTCCCGCCTGGACAGACCGCGGGCGCGGCCCGATTTTGAGCGCATCGCCCTCTTGCTGCAGGGCGGCGGCGCTCTGGGCGCCTATCAGGGCGGCGTCTACCAGGCACTGGCCGAATCAGATCTTCACCCCGACTCGGTCGCCGGCATCTCGATCGGCGCGATCAACTGCGCCCTGATCGCCGGCAACCCGCCGGAAAGGCGCGTCGAACGGCTGCGCAGCTTCTGGGAGACCGTGACCCAACCGCCGCTCGGCGTCCCCTAT
>DATHNU010000761.1:0-4108 GCA_035485695.1 Reyranella sp.
TCGCCCGCGTGGAGACGATCATGGTCGCCACGCCCAAACGCTCGCTCGAGGCCGCCGCCGCCGTCGCAAAGGATCGCGGTCTCGAGGTCGTCATGCTGGGCGACAATCTCGAAGGCGAGGCGCGCGCGCTTGGCGCTGCACACGCGCGTCAGGCGCTCGATCTTGCCAAGCTCGCCGGCAAGCACCCCATCAAGCCCACCGTGATCCTGTCCGGCGGCGAAACCACGGTCACCGTGCGCGGCAAGGGACGCGGTGGACGCAATGTCGAATACCTGTTGGCCGAGGCGATCGCCGCCGGCGGCGCGGCCGGCATCTGGGGCCTGGCAGCCGACACCGACGGCGTCGACGGCGCCGAGGATATCGCCGGCGCGATCTTCACGCCCGACACGCGCGCGCGCGCGCGTGCAAAAGGCCGCGACCCGCAGGCCATGCTCGACGACAATGACGGCCACAGCTTCTTCGAAATGCTGGGCGACAGCCTTGTCACCGGACCGACGCGCACCAACGTCAATGACTTCCGAGCAACCCTGATCGCGCCATGACCTTAGTAGCCGTCACAAATCACCTCATCCTGAGGAGGCCCGAAGGGCCGTCTCGAAGGATGGGCAACAACGATACTGTGGCCCAGCCTTCGAGACGCGCACTGCGTGCGCTCCTCAGGGTGAGGTTGGTTCGTGAAGCAACAATGCTGAGCGTGCCATGACCACTTACCCCGGTTCCTGCCATTGCGGCGCCGTAAAAATCCGCTTCACGTCGGACAAGAAGCCGGAGGAGATGCGGGTTGGCCGGTGCGCCTGCAGCTTCTGCCTCCGTCACGGCGCGCGCACCTCGGGCGATCCCGCGGGATCGGTCGAATTCCGCGCCGCACCAGACGACCTGTCGCGCTACCGCTTCGGCCTCGGCATCACCGACTACCTGCTCTGCGCCAAGTGCGGGATCTATGTCGGCGCCGTGATGCCGGACGACGGCCGGCAGATCGGCATCGTCAACGTCAATGCGCTGGATATTCGCGATACCTTCGATCCGGCGCCGCCGCTGCACCATTATGACGGCGAGGACGAGGCGCGACGCCGCGCCCGGCGCCGAAAGTTCTGGATGCCGGCCGCCGTGATCGCCTAACGTCGCGCCATGGCAGTTCTCGGAGTGATCGCCGACGACTTCACCGGCGCGACCGATATCGCGGGCATGCTGGTCAAGGGCGGCATGCGCACGATCCAGACCATCGGCGTGCCCGGCAAGGGTGCGATTCCGGATGATGTCGACGCCGTCGTGGTGGCGCTCAAGACACGCTCGATTGCCGCCAAGGAAGCGATCGCCCAGTCGCTCGCTGCGCTCAAGGCTCTGCAGGCGGCGGGCTGCGTGCGCTTCTTCTTCAAATACTGCTCGACCTTCGATTCGACCGATGCCGGCAATATCGGCCCGGTGGGCGATGCGCTGCTCGAGGCGCTGGGCGCAAAGCAGGCGATCTACTGTCCGGCCTTTCCGGAGAACGGCCGCACCATCTTCTTCGGCCATCTGTTCGTGGGCGACGTGCTGCTGTCGGACTCCAGCATGCGCCATCATCCGCTGAACCCGATGACCGACGCCAGCCTGGTGCGCGTGCTGGCGCGCCAGACCAAGCACAAGGTCGGGCTGGTGCCGTTGAAGCAGGTGCAGGCGGGCTCGGCGGCCCTGCGCGCCGCACTCGACAAGCTCGCGACCGAGGGCGTGCGCCATGTCGTTGTCGACGCCGTGGCCGATACCGATCTCGGCATCATCGGCGAAGCGGTTGCCGACGATCTTTTGGTCACCGGTGGCTCGGGCGTGGCGCTGGGCCTGCCCGCTGCCTATCGCCGGCGTGAGCTGCTGGCGCACAAGGCCAATGCCGACACGCTGCCCAAGATCGCCGGTGCGGCCGCCGTGCTGGCGGGCTCGTGCTCGACGGCGACGCTCGGCCAGATCGCGGCGTTCGGGGGCCCGCACCTTCATCTCGACACCGACGCCATCGCGCGCGGCGAGGCGGTGGTCGACACGGCGCTCGCCTGGGCCAAGGACAAGCTCGGCAACGGGCCGATCCTGCTCTCGGCCAGCGACACGCCGGACGCGGTCAAGGCCCTGCAGGCGAAGTACGGCGTCGAGAAATCCAGCCACGCCATCGAGAAGACCATGGCGGCGCTGGCCAAGGGCCTGGTCGCCGCCGGCGTCGGCCGCCTGGTCGTGGCGGGCGGCGAGACCTCGGGCGCCGTGGTTGGCGCGCTCGATGTGACGGCGCTGCGCATCGGCCCGGAGATCGATCCCGGCGTGCCGTGGACCGCGTCGGTCGGCGCCAAGCCGCTCCTGCTGGCGCTGAAGTCCGGCAATTTCGGCGCGCCCGACTTCTTTACCAAGGCGTTCCAGCTTCTATGAGCAGCACCGAATCAAAGACGCGAGATGCGATCTGCGCGCTGGGCGCCAAGCTTGCCGCGCGCGGCCTCTGCCCCGGTACGTCGGGCAATATCAGCGCCCGCGTCGCCGACGGCTGGCTTATGACGCCGACCAACTCCTCGCTGGGCGAGCTCCTGCCCGGGCAGCTCTCCAAGATCGACCTTTCCGGCAAGCACGTGGCCGGCGATGCGCCGACCAAGGAGGCGCTGCTGCATCGCTCGGTCTACGACGTGCGGCCCAAGGACGGCGCCATCGTTCATCTTCATTGCACCCATGCCGTGGCGATCTCCTGCCTCGACCCGTCGTGCCACCACAACAAGGACACCACCTTGCCGCCGATCACGCCCTACTTCGTGATGAGGGTCGGCAAGCTGCCGCTGGTGCCCTATTTCAAGCCGGGCGATCCTGCGCTCGCCGACGCCATCCGCGACTACGCCAAGGGCCATCGCGCCGTGCTTCTGGCCAATCATGGACCGGTCGTCGCCGGCACGTCGCTGTCGGCGGCGTCGGCCTCGATCGAGGAACTGGAAGAGACCGCCAAGCTCCACCTGCTGCTGCAGGGTTTCAAGGTACGCCTGCTCTCGGACGTTCAGGTCCGCGAAGTCGAAGAAGCGTTTCCGTCGTGAGTCCGACATCAATCATCCTCCCCACGCAGTGGGGAGGTGTCCGCGAAGCGGACGGAGGGGTCATGAGCACCATCGCTGTTGCTCATGACCCCTTCGGCCCTTCGGGCCACCTCCCCAACTTCGTTGGGGAGGGACGTCAAGGATAGGCCCATGCCCAAGCTCGCCGCCAACCTCTCCTGGATCTACCAGGAGGTTCCCTTCCTGCAGCGTTTCGCCGCCGCCGCCGCCCACGGCTTCAAGGCCGTCGAGGTCCTGTTTCCCTACGAGGCGCCGGCCGCCGACATCGCCGGCGAACTCAAGAAGCACAAACTGACGCAAGCGCTGTTCAATCTGCCGCCGGGCGACTGGAGCAAGGGAGAGCGCGGACTGGCGGCGTTGCCCGGTCGCGAGGCCGAGTTCTCGGCCGCACTCGACAAGGCGCTCGACTACGCCAAGGTGCTGGAGTGCCGCACGCTTCACGTCATGTCGGGCATGATCGCGCCCGGCGCTGACATGAAGGCGATGCACAAGACGTTCATCTCCAACCTCAGGATGGCCTGCGATCGCACCGCCAGGAGCGGCCTCACGCTGGTGCTGGAGCCGATCAACCACCGCGACATTCCCGGCTACTTCACCAACACCACCGATCAGGTGAAGCAGGTCATCGACGAGGTCGGCGCGCCGCATCTCAAGCTGCAGCTCGATCTCTATCACCTGCAGGTGACGGAGGGAGATCTCACCAAGCGCACCGAACGGCTGTTCCCCATCACCGCGCACGTGCAGATCGCCGGCAACCCCGACCGCAACGAGCCCGACATCGGCGAGACCAATCACCTCTACCTGCTCGATGTGCTCGACCGGCTGGGCTACCAGGGTTACGTGGGCCTCGAATACAAGCCCAGGACCACGACCGGCGCCGGTCTTGGCTGGGCGGCGAAATACGGCATCAAGGCCTGAGCCATGGCGGACAAGAACACGCCCCTCATCGCCTTCGTCGGGCTGGGCTCGATGGGCCTCGGCATGGCGAAGAACCTTTTGAAGCACGGCCACAAGGTGACCGGCGTCGACCCCAGCGCACCGGCGCGCGACGCCTTCACCGC
>DATHNU010000762.1:0-3055 GCA_035485695.1 Reyranella sp.
GTGGCGTTGCCGACCTACGACAACGACGTGATCCGCCGCCATGCGCTCGGCAACTTCCGCGAGATGCTGGAGGCCGTGGCCAAAAGCGCCGCCATGCAGATCTACCTCAACAACCGGTCCTCGCGCGGCGGCGCGGCCAACGAGAATTATGCGCGCGAGCTGTTCGAGCTTCATACGCTCGGCCGGCCGGCCTACCTCAACGCGCTCTACAATCGCTGGCGCGACGTTCCCGGCGCACTCGACGGCCGGCCGCAGGGCTATATCGACCAGGATGTCTACGAAGCCGCCCGCGCCTTCACCGGCTGGTCGATCGAGGACGGCGCCGGCATCGGCGCCGGACGTCGCCTGCCGATGACGGGCAAGTTCATCTACGTCGAAAACTGGCACGACAATTACCAGAAGCGTGTTCTCGCCACCGAGTTCGACCCCTACCAGTCTCCGTTGGCCGATGGCCGGCGCGTGCTCGATCTGGTGGCCGATCATCCGGCGACCGCACGGTATGTCTGTGAAAAACTCTGTCGCCGCCTGGTGTCGGATAGGCCCGATGCCGCCGTCGTTGCCGCCGCGGTCAAGGCGTGGAGCGAGCATCGGCGCAAGCCCGACCAGATTGCCCGCACCGTCGAGGCGATCGTGCATTCCGACGCCTTCCGCCGTTCCGCCGGAACCAAGGTGAAGCGGCCGCTCGAGCTCTACGCTTCGTTTGCCCGCGCCACGGGGATTTCGGTCGCGCCGACGCCCGGCCTGCTGGGCGAGCTCGATGCCAGCGGCCAGCGGCTGTTCGGCTGGGGACCGCCCACCGGTCATCCCGACGAAAGCGACTATTGGCTGAGTTCCGCCATGATGCGGCGACGCTGGTCGCTGCTTCTGGGATTGGCCGACGACGCCTGGAAAGCGGGGGCGCCGCAGGCCACCCTTGCCGTAGCCGAAAAGGCGACGCCTGAACTGGCGACGGGCGAGGCCTACCGCCGGATGCTGGGCGCCGAGCCGCCGCCCAAGGTCACGATGGCCATTGTCGAAGGCATGGGGTTGAAGCCCGGCGCGGCTTTCGACAGCCGCAAGGATGCCCTGCCGCTTGCCCGGCGCATGCTGGCCTACTGCGCCATGACGCCTGCTTTCCAGACGAGGTGATGTCATGTTGATCCGTCGCCATTTCCTGGCCACGTCCACCACGCTCGTCCTCGCGCCATCGGTCCGCGCCTTTGCCGCGCCTGCAGCGACTGCGGGACACGGTCCCGTCCTGGTCACCGTTTTCCTGCGCGGCGGCATGGATTCCCTGGGGGTCGTGGCGCCCGTCGACGATCGCGACTACGCAGCCGACCGGCCACCCGAGATGCGGCTGCTCGCGGATGGCGACAAGCCGGCGTTGCGCCTCGAGGGCGGGCCATCCGGCCTGGACTTCCGGATGCATCCGGAAATGGGCGCGCTGCATGAGCTCTACCAGGACAAGCGCATTGCCCTGGTTCACGCTTCGGGTCTCGACAACGGCACGCGTAGCCATTTCGGGGCCCAGGAACTGATCGAGCGCGGCATCGCCAATCCCGATGAGACGGCGCATGTCAGCGGCGGATGGATGGCGCGCTGGCTCGCGGCGGCGGGCGATGCCCAGCAGCCGGCGTTTGCCGCGATCGCGGGCGTGCCCGAGGAACTTGCCAATCACGCCAACACGATCTGCGCGGCCGATCTGCGCGGCGGCATGAACCTGCCGGGTGGCAAGCAGGCCTTGTCGGTATTGACGCATCTCTCTGCCGGCAGTTCGGGGCCGATCGAGCTCGCGACCCGGCGCACGCTGGGCGGCATCGCCCTCATAGACCGCCCGCTGCGCCAGCCCGACGGCAAGGTGGCGCCGTACCAGCCGGCCGGCGGTGCGACCTATGGCGACACGGAGATCGGGCGCGGCCTGGAAGCCGTTGCCCGGGTCATCCGCATGGATGCGGGCATTCGCGCCTTCGCCGTCGATATGGGCGGCTGGGACACGCACGAGAACCAGCCGCCGCGCCTGGCCAATCTCGTCGGCCAGTTGTCGCGCGCGCTGGGCGCGTTCCATGCCGACCTGCACGACCGCCTGGACCGCATCGTGCTCGTCGTCATGAGTGAATTCGGCCGCCGCTTGCGCTCCAACAAGAGCAACGGCACCGATCATGGCCATGCCGGCCTGACCATCGTCTCCGCGCCGCGCCTCTTGGGCGGCCGGATCCACGGGACATGGCCGGGCCTGTCCTCCGATCGCCTGGACAACGCCGTCGATCTCGCGATGACGACGGATGTTCGCAGTATCCTGGCCGAACTCATAACGGGCCCGCTCGATACGCCAAAGGCGGTCGCCGATGTGTTTCCGCGGTTCGTACCCAGGAAGGTCGGCCTGTTTGCGTAGCCGTTTCGACAGAAACACCTCACCCTGAGGAGCCGCGCGCAGCGCGGCGTCTCGAAGGGTCGGACACAGTCATGTCGTTGCCCACCCTTCGAGACGCATCGCTACGCGATGCTCCTCAGGGTGAAGTCGTGGGTTTCACCCTCTTGACGTCCGATCTACCGCCGCAGGTCGATCACCAGAAGAGTGCCGGCGTCGTTGCCGACGGCAAGCCGGAAACCGTCGGGTGACCAGGCGAGGCAGGTGATGGCCGCGCCGTCGGCCATCTTCAGCACCACCGAACGCCGGGCCTTGATGTCGCCGAGCTGCAGCTCGCCCGAATCGTAGCCGCCGGCCACGAACTCGGCGGCCGGGTGCGCCGCCACGACGGCCAGAAGGCCCGCGCCTTCCTCGCCGAACTGCAGCGGTGGCTTGCCCTCCGGTCCCTTGCCGGCGAACGACCAGGCGGTGAACACCGGCTGCGCCGAGGTGTAGAGGAAGCGCGCATCGGCGGTCCACGACAGCGACTTCACCTTGGCGGGATAGCCCTGCATGCGCATGTCGGTGGCCTGCGCCATGCGCCAGACATGGATGTCGTTTTCCTGCGTGCCGGTGGCGATGAACTTGCCGTCGGTGCTCCAGCGCAGCGCCACGTGGCTGCCGCGCCAGGCGAAGCGGCGCGGCGGCAGGGTGACCTGGCCGATGCTC
>DATHNU010000763.1:0-9648 GCA_035485695.1 Reyranella sp.
GCCGCGTCCCGCCGCCGTCACCTCGAAGCCCGAGGTGCGCGCCCAGTCGACCAGCTCGCAGATCAGCGCCGGCTGGTCGCCATAGGCGAGGCTATAAATCACGCCGGCCGCGGCTGCGCGTCTGGCCAGCAACGGGCCGCAGAAGGCGTCGGCTTCGACCGTGACCATGACCACGCTCTTGCCGTGCTCGAAGGCTGCCAGCGCGTGCTCGACGGCGGCGATCGGGTCGCCGGTGGATTCGACGATGATGTCGATCTCGGGATGGCTCACCAGGGCGCGCCAGTCGTCGGAGAGATGGGTGTTGCCGTGACGGCGCGCCTCGGCGAGCGAGCCGGCCGCGGTGACCTCGGGCTTCCAGCCCAATCGCGCCAGGTTCTCCCTTGCCTTCGGGGGCGAGAGATCGGCGATGCCTAAAAGATGAATCCCGGGCGTGGTCGGGATCTGCGACAGATACATGGAGCCGAACTTGCCGGCGCCGATCACGCCGATGCGCAGCGGATTGCCTTCGGCTGCACGCGCCAGAAGCATGCCATGGAGACTCATATTGTTTCCTCCGGTGAGCGTTCTTATTCCGCCGCCTGCTTGCGCCGGGCGGCGCGCAGCACGGCGTCGTCCTCCCAGGCATCGACCGGCGTGAAGTCGCGATGGGCGATGTATTCCGGCCGCTTGAAGCGGCGGATGGCGTTGCTGACCGCGTTGTAGGTCACATAGATGATCTGGCGGTCCCACGGCGACATGTTGGGCGGGCTGCCATGGACCAGCGTGCCATGGAAGAAGATCGCCGAGCCCGGACCGCCCTTGGGCGCCACGATGCCGCCCTGCTCGACCAGCTTGGCGATGGTGTCGTTGTCGATCACCCACAAGGGATACGACGTCGTTGTGAGGTCGTGCTTGGCGTCGATCGCGCCCTTCTGGTGGCTACGCGGGATAAACCACAGCGGCCCGTTGAACTCGTTCACCTCGTCGACGAACACCGCGAGGTTCATGGCGCGCGCCTCGGGCATGTCGTCGTCGGCCTTCCAGGTGCCGTAGTCCTGGTGCCACTGCCAGACGTCGCCGTCGAAGGCGGCCTTTCCGTTGATCTTGAACTGATGGATGTAGGTGCGGTCGCGCAGGAACTGCTCGGCCGGCTCGACGAAGCGCGGATGATGGATCAGCGCCTCGAACACCGGATGGTATTTGTGCACGGCGAAGGCGGTGCGCACCACGTCGCCCGTCTTCTCGCGCACGTTCTCCTCGCGGCGCTGCGCGAACACCTCGGGGATCGAGTCCTTCAGGATCTGCGTCTCCTCGGGCGAGAAGTAGTCCGGAAAGAACAGATATCCTTCGTCGTCGAAGCGCTTGAGCTGCTCGGGGGTGAGCTTCATGGCGGTTCCTCCTGGCTTGTTTTAGCGCGGCGCTCAGGCCGCGCGGGAAATCACGGCCTTCAGGCGGCCGGTGAGAATGTCGGCCATCTGCTCGGCATGGCCGCGGCAGAGCGCTTCGGCCTCGCTGGCCTGACCCGCTTCCAGGGCGCGCAGGATGCCTTCATGCTCGTCCCACACGCTGACCCGGAGGTCGCCTTCGCTGAGCGCTGCCGCCATCACCCGGCGCAGATGCTGCCAATGCGGCTGGGCGGTCTCGCCGATCACCGGATTGCCCGACGCCTCGTAGACGAAGAGATGGAAATCGATGTCGGCCTCGATGACCGCGGGGACGTTGCCGCTCGCCACCGCGCGGCGGCCGACATCGAGCAGCAGCCGGCCGCGCTGCACGAGATGGGGCGTATAGTTCGCCGCCGCCAGCCGCGCCGCCGCGCCGTCGAGGGCGGCCCGCACGACATAGAGGTTGCGTGCCTGCTGGACGTCGAGCGGCGCCACGCAGACGCCCTTGCGGCCCGATTCGATCAGGAACCCCTCGCGCCGCAGCAGCATCATCGCCTGCAGCACCGGCTGGCGCGACACGCCGAACTGCTGGGCGAGCTCTTCCTGGGTGAGGCGGGCTCCGGATTTCAGTTCGCCCGAGCAGATGGCGTCCAGGACGGCGTCGTGGATGCGTTCGCTGAGATCGGGTTCAGGCTGGAAAGGGCGCATGATCTGTATACAGAACACAGCGCCTGCAGAGTCAACCGCCTAGCGGGATTTGAGGCCCCTGGCCGCCAAAACCGGCTGCGCGCGGTCCGGATAGTCGGTGATCAGGCCATCGACTCCCCTGTCGATCAATAGGCCCATCTCAGCCGGATTGTTCACCGTCCATGGCAGCACTTTCAGGCCAAGTGCCTGGGCTTGCTTGATGTTCTCAGGCGTGACGTTCCGCCAAAATGGCGACCACACGGCACAGCCTGCTGCCTTGGCCAGCCGCGGTACGGAGCCGCCGTAGGCGGCCAGATCGAGTCCGGCCAGCCAGGGCGAGGGCCGTCCGCTGGCCCGGTCGACCGTGTCCATGCCGTTGCTCTCGATCGAGAGGCAACCGGTGGCGATCTCGGGCGCGAGGCGGCGCGCTTCGATCAGACCGCGCCAGTCGAAGGACTGGATCGTGCTGCGCCCGCCTGCCTTGCCCAGCCGGATCGCATCGACCGCCAGCTGCGCGAAGCGGTTGGGGTCGACGGTGAGGTCCGGTTTGGTCGGGTCGGTCTTGATCTCGATGTTGAAGCGCACATCCGGCCCCGCCGTGGCGAAAAGCTCTGCCAGCGTCGGGAATCGTTCGCCGTCGACCGGCTTCTGCTCGGGAAACTGTTGCGCGTACTTGCTCGCCGGATCGAGCCGGCCGATGTCGTAGCGCTTGAGCTCGGCCAGGGTGAGCGCGTGGATCGGGACGGCGGCGCCGATCCATTTTCCATCGGGCCCGCGCACCAGGTCGGGATTGAGCATCGGGTCGTGGCTGATGACGAGAACATCGTCCTTGGTGACGGCGAGATCGGTCTCCAGCGTGGTGACGCCGAGCGCGACGGCGATGCGGAAGGCCGCCAGCGTGTTCTCCGGTGCCAGGCCGCGCGTGCCGCGATGGCCCTGCAGGTCGAAGGCGCCGGCGGAGACGAGGCTAGCCGCCCAGATTGCGCAGGCGAGCGATGCGGTCGGCAATGTCGGGATGCGTGGCCATGAGCGCCGACGACTTGGCCGTGAAGGTCTGCACCGGATTGACGATGAAGAGATGCTGGGTGGCACGACTCACTCCGGGAAAGGGCGCTGCCTTGTCGGCGAGCTTGCCGAGGGCCGAGATGAGACCGTTGGGATTGCGGGTGAATTGCACCGACGTGGCGTCGGCAAGATACTCGCGCTGGCGCGACACCGCCATCTGCACGGCCTTGGCGGCGAGCGGCGCGAAGATCGCCACGACGATCAGCAGGATGATGAGCAATCCCGCGCCCGACCCCTTCTTGTCGCTGCTGCTGTTGCTGCTGCGGCCGGTGTTGCCCCAGGCCATGGAGCGCAGCAGCATGTCGCAGACCAGCGCGATCAGGCCGACCGTGACGCCCACGATCACCATGTAGCGCGTGTCGAGGTTGGCGAGATGGGACATCTCGTGCGCCACCACGCCCTGCAGCTCGTCGCGGCTCAGCGTGTCCAGCAGGCCGCGCGTCACCACGATGGTGCCGTGGCCGACCCTGTTGCCCGTGGCGAAGGCGTTGAGCGCGTCGGTCTCGAGGATCATTACCTTCGGCATCGGCACGCCGGCGGCGAGCGCCATCTCCTCGACCACGTTGTAGAGCTGCGGCGCGTCCGCCTTGTCGATCTCGCGGGCGTTGGCCATGGTGAGCACCATCTTGTCGCCGAAGGCGAGCGAGATCATGCTCCAGCCGACACTGACGACGGCCATCAGCGCGGCGGCGACCAGCCCCAGCCGGCTCCACAACGGCACGGCGTCGGACGCCTCGCCTTCCAGCAGCCAGCCGATCACGTAGCCGACAAGCGCGGCGAGCGCCGTCAGGACGATCAGCAGCAGCATCGTGTTGCGCCGATTGACCCTTTGGGCCGCGACGAAGTCGGTGGTGGCGCTCATGTCCGCTGCTCAGCTCAGCGCAACGCCACCTTGGGCACCTCGCGCTCGCTCTCGGGCATGTTGAAGAGCTCGATCGGACCGAAGCCCAGCGAGGCCGCTGCCAACACCGCCGGGAAGCTCTGGCGGCGATTGTTATAGGCATTGACCGAGTCGTTGTAGAACTGGCGCGAGAAGGCGATCTTGTTCTCGGTCCCGGTCAGCTCTTCCTGCAACTGCTTGACGTTGTCGTTGGCCTTGAGCTGCGGATAAGACTCGACCAGGGCAAAGAGACCGCGCGTGGCCTGGCTGAGGGCCGCTTCGGCCACGCCGGCCTGGGCAGGCCCGGACGCGGCGACGGCGTTGTTGCGCGCCTGGACCACCTTGGTGAGCGTCTCCTGCTCGTAGCCCATGGCATCCTTCACGACCTGAACGAGATTGGGAATGAGGTCGTGCCGGCGCTTGAGCTGGACGTCGATCTGGCTCCACGCGGTCTGCGCCTGATTGCGACCGGCAACGAGGCCGTTATAGACGGCGATGGCCCACAGCGCGATCAGGACGATGACGCCAATGACAATCCAGAAACTCATGTCCGGGCCTCCCTTGCTGCCTGCGCCAGTTTAGTCATGATTGCGGCAACTCCGGGAGGAATAATCATGGATACGACAGCGCTTCTGAAGGAATTCTGCTCCGCCGTCGAACGCCGCGACGGCAAGGCCTTCGCTGCCCTGTTCACCGAGGACGGCGTCTATAATGACGTTTTCTATGGTGCCTTCAAAGGGCGTGAAAGAATCGCCGAAATGGTGAACGACTGGTTCCACCGCACGGCGCGCGACTTCCGCTGGGACATGCACCGGCCGGTGAGCAACGGCGAGATGCTCTACGCCTACTACACGTTCAGCTACGTCTCGAAGCTGCCCGAGGCCGATGGCAAGAGAGTGGGCTTCGAGGGCGTGTCGATGATGAAGCTCAGCGACGGCAAGATCGCGGAGTATCGCGAGGTCGCCAATGTCGGGCCGGCCTTCGTCGAGCTGGGCTTCGCGCCGGAACGCACCGCCAAGATCCTGGCCAAGGAAGGTACACACCTGAAGAAACAACCGGAATTCCGGCGACATCTCGCCTGACCGCCCTGCGGGAAGCCCGCATTCGCTTGGACGACTGCGAGATGTGTGCTTTTCTGCACAAGCGACGGTAGCGCGTTCGGTTTCTCGGGGGAGGAGCCAGTGAAGAAGGTCGGTTGGTCGATCGCGGCGTTGTGCGTTCTAGCGGTCGCCTTTGCCGGTTTCATATCGTACCAGAACTCCTACTCGACTCCCTACGCCACGCCTGTCGTCGAGGCGCTGACCGAGGGAGATGGCGGCTCGTTCGCCGGCCTGCTGACCTTGGCGGAGAACTTGCCGCCGTCGGCCACGGTGAGGGTGTTGTGGACCCACGGCATGTGTACGCACCCGCCAGGCTGGATCGACGACCGCATGCGCCGGCTCGTGGACGCGCTCGGCGGAACGTCCGAAACAGTGAGCGTGCGCCCCGTCGGAAAGCATGGCGCCGCGCTGCGCACGGATCGAATCTCGACGCAAGGCAGGGCGATCGAGGTGATGTTTCTCAGCTGGTCATTGCTGACGGCGCCCTACAAGGCAGCGTTGGCCTACGACGGCTCGGCGATCAAGGGCAGTGGCATCCGGGCAACGCTGAACCGCCAGCTGAAGGACGGGCTGGTCAACGATTGCCTGACCGACGTGGTGGTCTATAGCGGTCCCAACGGAAACAACATTCGCCAGGCCATGAACGAGACCGTGTGCGCCGCTCTGGGCGGCGGCTTCGACGGCAACGAATGCGACGTGCCGACCGGCGGTTCGCCCGCGGCCCTGGCGCTGGTCACGGAGAGCCTGGGCAGCAAACTGGTGTCCGACTCCGTCCTGCACATCTGGAACGCTGCAATCAACAGTGAGGACAAGACGGCGGTCAAGCGGCTGTCGAACAGTTTTGCCGCGACCAAGGTCATGTACATGCTGGCCAATCAGGTGCCTTTGCTGGATGCGGCGGGCTCGGTGGCAATGGACAGGATATTGGAGCCGCAGCCGCCGTCGGCGCCGGCAAGAATGCGGACCACCGCGGGTGACGTGTTCGGCCTGTTGTCACGCGCGCGCCGCCAGGCCCTGCCCGGGGCCGGGCCGATGACCGTGGTCGCGTTTTCCGATCCCAACGATCTCCTCACCTACCGGATCATTCCGGAGCATCTGGCCGAGGATTTCAGGGAATTCCGCGTCATCAACGTTCTCGTCTCGAACGACACCACCTACTTCGGATATCTGGAACGTCCCGACATGGCACATTGCGGCTATCCCTGGAATCCGCACGTATTCGGCATGCTGGCGAGAGGGTACCAGGCCGGAAAACCACTACCTTCCGTCTCGATGTTGGCCGGGACTTGCCCCAGCTATGCCTGGCTCACGGACTCCTTGGCCAAGAGGTGAGTCCGCAAGTCGGCGAAGCGATCGGCCGTCAGCCGTTGTAGGCGCGGCTGCCGGAATCGCGCAGCCACAGCCGCACCAGAAGCCGCTTGCGGTCCGGCTCGGGCCAGTCGCGGAACGCCGTGCGCT
The DNA here is from genome assembly GCA_035485695.1 of Reyranella sp. Lineage (GTDB taxonomy): Bacteria > Pseudomonadota > Alphaproteobacteria > Reyranellales > Reyranellaceae > Reyranella. Next base: position 6,555 of record DATHNU010000763.1, read on the forward strand.
TGTGGCCGAGCGCGCGGTTGTCGATGAGCTGCATCTGGCCGGGCTCGAACTGGAAGCGCGCGGCCATGCCCGGTGTATTGAGGATGGCTTCGAAGGCGTCCAATGCGGCGATGCCTTGCGGATCGAGGTCCACGCCGGCGAGCTTGTGTCCGTTCTTCACCTGGAAATGCGACAGGCGCGCGATCAGGCGGCCATCCCGGCGTTCGAACATCGGATGATGCGTCGTCATGACGTCGCTCGGCGCGTGTTCTCGCTGCCGGTCGAAATAGAAGGGCCGGTAGAGCCGCGGCAGCAGATCGGGATGTTTTAGGCGCATCTCTTCATGCGCCGCCGCGAAGCTCACGATGCCGCTCACCCCGCCTTCCATCGCCGTGCGCAGGCACATCAGGCCGACATAGTGCGGCGGCACGTTGTTGTAGCTGTTGTCGGTGTGGAAATTCTGCTCGGCATTCGTGACGTCGGGACGCACGCCGTTGCCGGGCGGACGGCCGAGGTCGCAGACGTCATAGATCGACGTGCCGTCCCATTTCTGCGCCACCGGCCGCGCCACCAGGGAGGCCAAAAGCCACCACACCGCCCGCGCGCCGCTCTGCGACCAGCGTTCGACGGGCAGGCGATCGACGATGGCAAAGCCCGGCCCCTCGTCCAGGCTCTGCTTCACGGTGCGCATGAAGGCGCGCGAAGCGTCGAGCGCGAACTCTTCCGGCCGCAACAGCAGGAGCGGCAGCGGGTCGCGATCGAGCGCGCCCGCGACCCGGTCGAGCTCTTCTGCGACCGCCGCAGGCAGCGCCAGGCGTCCGGCGTCGGCAGGCAGGTCGTCGCCGCGCCACAGCAGGCGGCGAGGCAGCTTTTCGCCGGGCAGGATCGCGGAGGCGTCCGAAACGTCGGGCATGCGCCAACGATCCCCGGTCCGGCTCAGTCGCGCAAGAGCTCGTTGATCGAGGTTTTCGACCGCGTGCGCTCGTCGACCGTCTTCACGATCACCGCGCAGTAGGTCGAAGGTCGGTCCGGACCGCCGCCGATATTGCCCGGCACCACCACCGAATAGGGCGGCACCTTGCCGACATGGATCTGGCCGGTGGCGCGGTCGACCACCTTGGTGGTGGCGCTGATGAACACGCCCATCGAGAGCACCGCGCCGGTGCCCACGATCACGCCCTCGACGACCTCGGAGCGCGCGCCGATGAAGCAATTGTCCTCGACGATCACCGGGTTGGCCTGCAGGGGTTCCAGCACGCCGCCGATGCCGACGCCGCCCGAGAGATGGCAGTTCTTGCCGATCTGGGCGCACGAACCCACCGTCGCCCAGGTGTCGACCATGGTGCCGGTATCGACATAGGCGCCGAGATTGATGAAGGACGGCATCACCACCACGGAGGGTGCCACGTAGGAGCCGCGGCGCACGATCGAGCCCGGGACGGCGCGAAAGCCCGCCTTGGCGAAGCGCTTGGCGTCCCAGCCCGTGGTCTTGAGCGGCACCTTGTCGAACCACGGCGCTGTGCCCAGGCCAGGGAACGAAGCGCCGCCATCCATCGGCACCGAATCGTAGAGCCGGAAGGAGATCAGCACGGCCTTCTTCAGCCACTGGTTCACGACCCATTCGTCGCCGAATTTCTCGGCCGTGCGGTAGGTGCCGTCGTCCAGCCCGGCGATCGCCGACTCGACGGCGTCGCGCACCGGGCCCTTGGTCGCGCTGCTGATGCCATCGCGCTTTTCCCACGCTTCGTCGATGACGGTCTGAAGCTCGTTGCTCATGGCTCCCCTCGAAAAATGCCGCCGGACCATAGCGTTGGGCGGCGGGGAGTCAACGTTCCGGCTATGCTCGGGGGGATGGCCTACAAGATCCCCGAATCGGTGCTGGTCGTGGTCCACACCGCCCGGCTCGACGTGCTGCTGCTGGAACGGGCGGCGCAGCCCGGCCTGTGGCAGTCGGTGACCGGCTCGCGCGAATTGGACGATCCCGACCTTTTGGCCACGGCGCGGCGCGAGCTCTTGGAAGAGACCGGCCTGTCGCTGGGCATGCTCACCGACTGGCGTCTCGCCAACCGCTACGAGATCTGGCCGCAATGGCGCGCGCGCTATGCGCCCGACGTGACGCACAACACCGAGCACGTGTTCGGCTTCCGGGTCGACAGCCCGACCGTCGCCACCCTCGATCCGGCCGAGCACATCGCCCAACTCTGGCTGCCGTGGCAGGAGGCGATAACCAAGGTCTTCTCGCCGACGAACCGTGAGGCGATCGGGCAGCTCCCGCAACGGGCGGGCGGACGGCTTTGACATGTGCTGCACATGTAACCATCCTTTTCAGATGTCGGCGACGATCCAAATCCGCAACGTGCCCGATGCGCTGCACCGCCGGCTCAAGTCGCGAGCGGCGCAGGCCGGCATGTCCTTGTCCGAGTACTTGTTGCAACAGCTCCTCGATGTGGCCAAGCGGCCGGCGATCGAGGAATTGCGGGCGCGATTGGCACGCCGGCCGACCGTCACGCTGTCCGTCGATACGGCGGACGCCGTGCGCGCCGAGCGCGATGGCCGGTGATCGACGCTTCGGCTTTGCTTGAGGTTTCTGTTGCATAGCAATTTCAGTGCCTATGACGCCGCGTATGCCGCCTTGGCTGAAGTGCTTGAGGTGGCCTTCCTGACTCATGATCGGCGTCTTGCAGACACAGCTCGGCAACACATATCGGTCGAACCCGTGTGAAACGCGTAAGATGAGCCCCTCTTTTCGGGAAGCATCGAAACTCGGCCAGGTCAGTTGGGCCCTGTTCGACTGGGCCAACCAGCCTTTCTTCACCGTCGTCACCACCTTCATCTTCGCGCCCTATTTCGCCAACGTCATGGTCGGCAATGCCGTCGAAGGCCAGGCGGCGTGGGCCTTCACGCAATCGACCTCGGGCATCCTGATCGCGTTGATGAGCCCCTTCCTGGGCGCCATGGCCGACGCCGGCGGCAGGCGCAAGCCCTACATCTTCGCCTTCCAGCTCCTGCTCGGCCTGGGCTGCGCCGCCCTGTGGTGGGCCTATCCCGGCCGCCCCGACCTCGTCGGCCCGATCAGCGCCGCTGTCGTGATGGCCACGGTCGGCGCGGAGATGTC
>DATHNU010000764.1:0-3440 GCA_035485695.1 Reyranella sp.
GCCTCGATACCCGCCAGTGGTGGCCGGTTGGGGCCGAAGGCGCCGACGCCGGCGGCGATGATCACCGCCCTTGCCTGCACGACCGTGCCCTTCGAGGTCGTGACCTGCCAGAAGCCGCCGCTCACCGCCTGCAGCGCCTGGACCTGCTCGCCCAGATGATAGACCGGCCGAAAGGGCGCGGCCTGCGCCTTCAGGCGGACCACCAGCTCGGCCGCCTCGATGCGGGGAAAGCCTGGCACGTCGTAGATCGGCTTCTCGGGATAGAGCGCCGTACACTGGCCGCCGGCATGGTCGAGCACGTCGACGACATGGCAGTGCAGCCGCACCATGCCGCATTCGAACACGGCGAACAGGCCGACCGGCCCCGCGCCCACGATGACGACGTCTGTCTGGTGCGTGTGCCCGTTGGTCATGGTGACAACGTGGCGGAGAGAAACCACAAAATAAAGCCCCCGGTCACGCAAGACCGGGGGCCAAATTTTGGTAGCTGGGGGCGGACTTGAACCGCCGACCCCGGCATTATGAGTGCCGTGCTCTAACCAGCTGAGCTACCCAGCCATGACACGCGTCTGCGCGCGCGTGGGGGCTTTTATGCGGCGAGGCCGCGCACTGTCAAGAAACGCCCGACCGGCCTGTTTCTCGCGCCCTATTTCTCGCGCATCGTGCGTTCGTCCCACAGGCGCACGATGTAGCCGTCGGGATCGGCCAGCTCGGGGCCATATCCCCAGAAATTCTTCTGCGGTCCGTGGCTGAAGGCGACGCCGCGCGCCGTCCATTCGGCGTAGATCGCATCGACATCGTCGACCTGGAACCACAGCGCGGTGCCGTTCGAGGTGGCCCCCGGCTTTTCCTGCAGGAAGATCGCGAAACCCTCGCCGTCCTGCAGCGCCACGGTGCGGCTGGCGGCGACCTCGAACTCGACTTTCAGGCCGAGCGTGGAGATGTACCAGTCGCGCGACCGGTCGAGATTGCTGACCGGGAGGTTGAGATGGTCGAATTTCATCATGACGCGAAGCGCCCATGAGGTCGAAGAAAAGGGCAGCGTTCAGTATACAGGTGGTGGTGGAATGTGCCGAAATTCACTCAGCCGGCCATCCATGAACGTCGCCCGATAGATGCTTGTACCGTCGTAATATTCCTCGACGATTGCCTTCGGAGTACCCTTCATCCTTGCCACGTGCGGCAGCGACATGCCAATCGCCAAACCGTCAACTTGAGCAGAATCCGAGGGCGAGGGCGACCCCTCGATTGTGAATACCCCGTTGATACCAACCTGATTCTTCCCCGGTTGATGTTCCAACTTGGAAACCGAACTAACCTTTCCATCGCGAAAGCAAATGTGCCGCTCGACAGCGCCTTCATGAGAGGCCCAGCACGTTTCCCGGCTCGGGCCCATGAGGGCCTCAACTTGTTGGTGAGACATCCCTATAGTGACGCGGTCCGGATGCCCACTCCTTTGCGGCGTCCGGGCCGGGTCGACAAAGACAACCCTAGAATCGGTTTTGATGGGTTCACCAGTGGAGCAAGAAATCAGGGGCGCGCCGACGAGCGCCAATCCGCAGATTTTCCCCCATCCACGAAGTTCCGTCATTCAAAGCGCCTGATGAAGCCGCCGCCCAGCACGCGGCTGCCGTTCGCGGCGTCGTAGACCACGCAGGCCTGGCCGGGCGAGACGCCGATCTCGGGCTCGGCGAAGCGGACGATCGCCCCGTCTCCGGAGCGCTCGACAGTTGCGGGCCGCAGCGCCTGGCTCGAGCGCACCCGGACCTGGACCGGAAGCGACTCCGCCAACGCCGGCCCGATCCAGTTCAAGTCATAAAGCGCAATCTCTCCGCGGCCGAGGGCCGAGCGCGGGCCGACCACGACGCGGCGGCTCTCGGGCTCCAGCCGCACGACATAGAGCGGATCGTTGTCGGTGCCGTCACGGCCGCCCAGCGCCAGCCCGCGGCGCTGGCCCACGGTGAAGCGCACGATGCCGTCGTGGCGGCCGACGATTTTGCCCATCATGTCGACGATGTCGCCCGCCTCGACCGCCTCGGGCCGAAGCTTCCGCACCACCGCGGCGTAGTCACCGTTGGGCACGAAGCAGATGTCCTGGCTGTCGGGCTTGTCGGCGACGGAAAGGTCGAAGCGCTCGGCGAGCGCACGCGTCTCGCTCTTGGGCAGCGAGCCCAGCGGAAAGCGCAGGAATTCGAGCTGGTCCCGGGTCGTGCCGAACAGGAAATAGCTCTGGTCGCGCGCCGGATCGGCGCCGCGATGCAGCTCCGGGCCCGCCTCCCCCATCACGCGGCGCACATAGTGGCCGGTGGCCAGCGCCTCGGCGCCGAGCTCGCGCGCCGTCCGCAGCAGGTCGCGGAACTTCACGGTGCGGTTACAGGCGATGCAGGGCACCGGCGTCTCGCCGCGCGCGTAGGAATCGGCGAACGCGTCCATCACCTCGGCGCGAAAGCGGCTTTCGTAGTCGAGGACATAGTGCGGGATGGCGAGCCGCTCGGCGACCTGGCGGGCATCGGCGATGTCCTGGCCGGCGCAGCAGGCGCCGGTCTTGCCCGCGGCGACGCCCTGGTCGTAGAGCTGCAGGGTGACGCCCACGACATCGTAGCCCTCTTCCTTCAGGAGCGCCGCCGTGACCGACGAATCGACGCCGCCCGACATGGCGACCACCACGCGGGTGTCGCCGGGCGCCTTGTCGATACCGAGGGAATTTCCAGCCATGGCGCGGCCTATATAGGCCGCGCGGCGAAGGCTCGCCAGACGGCTACTGGTCGCGCCGGCCGCTGGTGTCGCGGACGGCCTTGGCCACGCCATTGCGGTCATAGACGATCGCCACCCGGTCGCCCATCTGGACGTCGCCATCGTCGGTCTGGGCGATGGTGACCTGCTGGCCGTTGTCCTTCTGGACCGTCACTTCGATGCCGCGGCGGGTCGAGTTCTGGTCGATCGCCGTGCCGGCGATGCCGCCCGCCACGGCGCCCAGCAGGCCGCCCACGACAGCGCCGCCCACCGAATTCGTGGTCGCCGCACCGATCGCCGCGCCGCCTACGGCGCCCATGCCGCCGCCGACCAGGGTGCCGTCGCTGACGCCAGTGTTTCCTTTGCGTACCGGGACCTCCCGGATGGAAACCACCCGCCCGGTCTCGCCCCGATAGCCGCCTTGTGCGGCCGTGTTGACGACGCCCGGCTGAACCGAATTGTTATAGTTGTCACACGCGCCGAGTCCGGCCGCCAAAGCCAGGGGCAACAGAAGGCCAAGCAACCACTTGCCGAACATCGGAAATCCTCTTCTCACTCGATCCCACCAAACGTGCCGCGTCAGTCCGGGGCGCGCGAGGTGTCGCGCACGACCTGCGCCACGCCCCGACTGTTCTGCACGACCTGCACCCTGTCACCCAGCTGGATATCACCATCGTCGCGCTGGGCCACGGTGACCTGCTGGCCAT